>JBARBX010000125.1:0-2189 GCA_049793535.1 Steroidobacteraceae bacterium
CCGCTACATCGATCTACGCCGCGAGGAGATGCGCGAGCGCTTGCTGCTGCGGCATCGGATCACGCGTTCGATGCGGCACTATCTCGATGCGGCGGGCTTCATCGACATCGAAACGCCCATGCTGTCCAAGGCGACGCCGGAAGGCGCACGGGATTACTTGGTACCCAGCCGCACCCATGCCGGCAAATTCTTCGCTCTGCCCCAGTCGCCGCAGATCTACAAGCAGCTACTGATGATTGCGGGCTTCGACCGCTACTACCAGATCGTGCGCTGCTTCCGGGATGAGGACTTGCGCGCCGACCGGCAGCCGGAGTTCACCCAGCTCGATATCGAGACTTCCTTTCTCGACCAGCCGCAGATTCAGGAGCTGATGGAAGGTTTGGTGCGGCACTTGTTCAAGGAGGTGCTGAACGTCGAGTTGCCGAACCCCCTGCCGCGGATGAGCTATGCGGAGGCCATGCGCCGCTATGGGTCGGACAAGCCCGATTTACGCGTGCCGCTCGAATTGGTCGATGTGGCGGATCTCGTCAGGGGATGCGACTTCAAGGTGTTCGCGGGGCCCGCGGCCGACCCGAAGGGGCGGGTGACGGCCCTGTGCGTGCCGCAGGGAGGCCGGCTGTCGCGCAAGGAGATCGACGACTACACGGCGTACGTTGCGCGCTATGGCGCCAAAGGCCTGGCCTACGTCAAGGTGAACGAGAAGGCCAAGGGCCGCGAGGGCCTGCAGTCCCCCATTCTGAAATTCCTGAGCGACGCGGCGGTCGGCGGAATACTCGAGCGCACCCGGGCGGGTGACGGCGATCTGATCTTCTTCGGCGCCGACGCTGCCCACGTGGTGAGCGATGCGCTCGGTGCCCTGCGCCTCAAGGTGGGCCAGGACCTGAAGCTGGGGTCGGGCGGGTGGCGGCCGCTGTGGGTGGTCGACTTTCCCATGTTCGAGTGGGATGGCGAGGCCAAGCGCTGGCAGGCCATGCATCATCCCTTCACGAGCCCGGCGAACCTGGACTACGCGGCCTTGGTGGCGAGTCCGGGCGAGGCGACTGCCAAAGCCTACGACATGGTGCTCAACGGGTCCGAAATCGGCGGCGGCTCGGTGCGCATTCACTCGCAGGAACTTCAGTCGGTGGTGTTCGACCTGCTGGGCATCTCGCCCGAAGAGGCGCGGCTCAAGTTCGGATTCTTGCTGGATGCGCTCAAGTTCGGCGCCCCGCCGCACGGCGGCATCGCCTTCGGCCTCGATCGCTTGGCCATGCTCATGGCCGGCGCCGACAGTATTCGCGACGTCATCGCCTTCCCGAAGACCCAAACCGCAGCGGATCTGTTGATGGATGCCCCGACCGAGGTCAGCGAGGCGCAGCTCCGGGAGCTGCATATTCGGGTACGCGTCCCGCCGAAGACCGAGTGAGCGCTCAAGATCGGACCGAGGTTGCGCGCTATCGGCGGCCCGAATCGGTCTTGATCGTGATCCATACCGACGGTGGCGAATTTCTGCTGCTGGAGCGCCGCCGTCCTCCCGGATTCTGGCAGTCGGTGACCGGGAGCCTCGAGTGGGGCGAGCTCGCCGATCGGGCCGCCCGGCGCGAGGTGGTCGAGGAGACGGGCATCACCCAGGGGGTGCTCGTCAATCTGCAGTGGACCCAGGTGTACGACATCCTGCCGGCGTTCGGCAAGGTGTATGCGCCCGGGATCACGCGCAATCTCGAGCACGCTTTCTCACTCAGGCTTCCGCAATGCGTGCCGGTCACCTTGAGCGAGTCGGAGCATGTGCGTTTCCAATGGGTCTCGGGCGGTGAAGCCGTCAAGATCGCCTCCTCGAGCACCAATCGCGCCGTCATCCAAGAGTTGAGTTTCGGGCCGGCGCGGTGAGCGCCGTCATCGTCTATGTGCACGGACTGTGGCAGCGCGGCGCTGAGAGCCACTGGCTGCGCCGGCGATTGGCGCAGGACCTTGGGGGCGAGGCACGTACCTTCTCATACCCTTCAGTTGCCGGCGATGCTTCGCAAAACGCGCGCGCGCTGACGGAGACGCTGCGTGAAATCCGCGCCGACACGCTGCACCTGGTCGGCCACAGCCTGGGCGGATTGGTGATCCTCAAGGCCTTCGAACACGAGGAGGGTTTGCGGGCGCTGCCGCCGGGCCGGATCGTGCTGCTGGGTTCGCCGCTGCGCGGCAGCCGCGCAGCGCGCAAC
>JBARBX010000126.1:0-3111 GCA_049793535.1 Steroidobacteraceae bacterium
TCGCGCAGTTGCATCTCCGAGCCTGTGTCGAGCGCCCAAACAAGCTTTGAGAGGATCAGGTCTTCGCGGCTCGTAATCCACGTCGATATTCCGGCAAACTCCACCGACTTGCGGCGCTCAAACTCTGCGTGCCGATACTCCGAATTCTTCCGTACGATCAAATCAACTTTGATCGCGCTATCCAGATGCATGAGATTGAACATGCGCTGCGACTTGATCGTAACCGTCCGGTTTGGGCCGCATGGCCGGCGGAGCGCGATGTACCCATGATGGGCTAAGTGGGCACGTCGTAGGTGTCCACGTAGGGGTTAGGTGGGCATATTCGCTGAAGAGATCGTTACGACTGACACGCTGGGTCGTCGGACTGGGCCGCGGATGCGGCACTCGATCGAAGAGAAGCTGCGTATCGTTGAGGAGACGCGTGCGCGAGGTGCCTCGGTGGCGATGGTGGCCCGCCGTCATAACGTCAACCCCAACCAGGTATTCGCTTGGAGGCAGCTGTACCGTCGCGGATTACTGCACCCGCGAGCTGCGAAGGGCGATGCCAAGATGCTGCCGGTCAAGGTAAGCACGCCGACGGTGTTGCCGACCGAGCGAGCAGCGTCTGCAGAGGCGAGCCAGAGTCCTTCGGAGCCCAAGCAAGCCTCGCGACTCATCGAGATCCGGCTCAGTAACGGTCACAGCATTGTGGTGCGCGGGCGTGTGGATGCCGAAGCGCTCTCGCGTGTCATCGATCTTCTGGTGCAGCGATGATTGCACTACCTGCGGGTGTGAAGGTGTGGCTCGCCGCGGGCGCGACCGACATGCGCAACGGCTTCGATGGACTCGCGGCTCTCGTGCAGACGCAGCTCGCCGAGGACCCGTTCTCCGGACAGCTGTTTGTGTTTCGTGGCAAAGCGGGTGATCGGGTGAAGATTCTGTGGTGGAGCGGGGATGGGCTGTGTTTATTCGCCAAGCGTCTGGAGCGCGGGCGCTTCGTGTGGCCGCAAGCGACGCATGGGACAGTGAGTTTGAGCGCCGCGCAGCTCTCGATGTTGCTCGAAGGGATCGACTGGAGGCGCGTCGAGCGCACGTACGAGCCGCACCTCTCGGCGTAAAAGTGCTTTATTTATAGGCTTTTTCTCTCGCTTTGGACTATCGCTCTTGATATAATGGCGCATGCCTCAAGCGGCCGAGCTGCCGAACGATGTCGAAGCCTTAAGGCGCATTGTCCTCGAACATAGCGCCAAGCTCGAAGCCGCCGAAGCCCTGCTAATTTCCCAAAAACTCGAGCTCGAGAAGCTGCGCTTCCAGATCGCGTACTTGAAGCGCATGAAGTACGGCCGCTCCTCCGAGCAGCTCGATCGGGAGCTCGTGCAGATGCAACTGTCCATCGAGGATCTCGAGGCTAGCCTTGCCGCAAAGCCCATCGGGGTGCGACCCGCACCGAAGGAGGCACCCGAGAAGCCCGCTCGTCGGCCACTACCTGCCGAGCTTCCCCGCGAGCAGATCGTGCACGAGAACCCCTGCGCGTGCCCGGATTGTGGAGGGAAGTTGCGCCCCTTGGGCGAGGACGTCGCCGAGATGCTCGAGTACGTGCCGAGCCACTTCAAGGTCATCCGGCATGTGCGCCCGAAGCTCTCATGCGGAAGTTGCCAGAGGATCGTGCAGCCATTGGCGCCGAGCCGTCCGATTGAGCGTGGCGTCGCGGGCCCAGGGCTCCTTGCACACGTGCTGGTCTCTAAGTACTGCGATCACCTTCCCCTGTATCGTCAGAGCCAGATTTACGCCCGCGAGGGGATCGACCTGGATCGCTCGACCCTTGCCGACTGGGTCGGCGGGGCGAGTGCATTGCTCGAGCCCTTGGTGAAGGCGATCGGACGCTACGTACTCGGCGCCCACAAGATCCATGGCGATGACACCCCGGTGCCGGTACTGTGCCCCGGCCGCGGCACCACCAAGCAGGGGCGGTTATGGACGTACGTGCGCGATGATCGGCCAGCGGGGAGTGCCGATCCTGCGGCGGTGTTCTTCCGCTACCGCCCCGATCGCAAAGGTGAGCGGCCTCGAGCCCACCTTGCAAGCTTCGCTGGCGTGCTACAGGCCGATGCCTATGCCGGGTTCGACCGCCTGTACCGCGAGAGGATCAAGGAGGCGGCTTGCTGGGCGCACGTGCGCCGCAAGTTCTACGACATCCACGCCTCGCTCGCCTCGCCGATTGCGCTTGAAGCGCTCGAGCGGATCGGGCGGCTCTACAAGATCGAAGAGGAGATCCGTGGCCGTCCGGCGAATGAGCGAGAAGCAGTGCGCCAGGCGCGCGCTGGACCTGAGCTCAAGCTCCTGCATGACTGGCTGCACCAGACAGCGACCACGCTGTCCAAGAAGAGCGAACTCGCCAAGGCAATCCGCTATGCGCTCTCGAACTGGGTCGCGCTCACCCGCTATTGCGAGGACGGACGGCTCGAGATCGACAACAATGCCGCGGAGCGGGCGTTACGCGCCGTCGCCTTGGGGCGCAAGAACTGGCTGTTCGCGGGATCTGACGATGGTGGCGAGCGAGCTGCCGCCGTGTACACCCTCATCGGTACCGCCAAGCTCAACGACATCGACCCGGAAGCCTATCTGCGCTACGTGCTCGAGCGTATCGCAGATCATCCGGTCAATAAAATCGATGCGTTGCTACCGTGGAATGTGGCTACACAGCTCGCATCCTTGCGACTGGCAGCATAGAGATTTGTCATGGCTACGCCGTCTTTCATCTACCGAAAAGCATCTCTGCAAGACTTGTGGCGCGAGACTCATCCCAATAGTCCCGCGCCCGCCGAGCTTGGCCAATACACAAACTGGCAGTGCCTCTTTGAGGCGCAAGTCATCGGTCACTGCACGGGAAATTGCGGGACCGGAGAGATCATTGGTCTCGCCGTAGCTTCTACTCACCGGCGTCATGGCATTGGGAAAAAGCTCCTTTCGCTCGTGGTCGAGGCGATTCGAGCTGCAGGAACCACCAAAATTTGGCTCGCTGCGTCTTCCGATCCAGCCCTGCCCGCTTTCGGGTTCTATAGAGCCGTTGGTTGGTCACCTACGGGCGACCGAACCGGCGACGGAGAAGAGATACTGGAGCCGCGCCACAAT
>JBARBX010000127.1:0-2012 GCA_049793535.1 Steroidobacteraceae bacterium
GTGCTGCGCAGCCTCTTTCATGTGTTCTTTGTGCATGGGGCAAGACTGCATGTCTTGTGCTGCCAACGGCAGCACGCCGAAGATCAGAAACGCGATTACGGTTTTCATGTTAATTTCTTCCTCCGAAACTGATTTGCTGGAGTGCCAGCCTTCCCTACCGCGTCAGTGAGCGAATAGAGCAAGTGCGATTTCTCTCCCGAACCCGCATTCTCAATGCGCTGTTCCCAGTCGCACAAAACTTTCTTCACATATCGCCTAGTGCGCTTCAGTGCCTCAATGTCTGTCTCGATACCCTTGAGCTTGTCCTGGGCAAGTTGGTACACGCGACGGCATGGAGCACCCCCGGCATCACGAGCTTTCAGAACCTCAGCCAACTCGGCCAGAGTGAATCCAATCCGGAGTGCCCGTTGCACGACAAGAACTCTCTCCAACGCGCTCGCAGGATAGACTCGGTAACCAGACTGCGTTCGTGAGGCTCGTGGCAGAACGCCGATCTTTTCATAATGTCGAATCGTGTCCGGACTCACGGCCGCCAGCTTCGCCAAATCACCGGAATAGAGAGTTTTGGAACCGCGGCTTTGCACCATAGGAATTATGAAGCCTGGAATGCATTCCAGAGTCAAGATGCATCGGTGTCATAATGCTCCTCAATGGACTCCGTACTGCCAATCCCCGCAGGCACCACGATCCACCGAATCCGTCGCATTCAAGTGATCACGATTGCCTGGATGAGCGTCGAGGCTGTTGTATCCCTCGCGGCAGCATGGATGGCTCACAGCCCCGCTCTGCTGGCTTTTGGTGGGGACAGTGCCATAGAACTCCTCTCCGCGGTAGTCGTCTACTGGCGGTTTGGGTCAAAACGTAGTGACGAGCGGGCAGAGAAGGTTGCAGCCAGAATCGCGGGAAGCCTTCTGTTCGCATTGGCAGCGTACGTGGCGCTCGTCGCCGCGTTGGCGTTGCTCGGACATCGTGAAGTAAGGCCAAGCTATCTTGGCATCGTCATATTACTTGTGGCGGCGATTGCGATGCCCGCGCTCGCACGGCAGAAGCGCCTACTATCCGCGGTGACCGCCAGTGCGGCGCTGAGAGCTGATGCAGCGGAGTCCGCGCTCTGCGGCTACTTGTCAATCATCGCCCTCGCAGGTCTGGTTGCGAATGCCTTCTGGGGAGTAACTTGGGCCGATCCCATTGCTGCACTGTGCCTGATACCGCTGGTTGCTTGGGAGGGCTGGCAAGCTGTTAAGGGAAGGCCGTGCGAGTGCTGTTGAGAACGGTCATCCTCGGGTGACCTCTGCAGGTTCCGCGCGGTTGCCTCTAAGACCGAGATCGAAATCTTTGGTGGTGCGCGCCGCCCGCGCGAAGCGCAGTTCCATAGCGACCCCGCCTTTTAGGTAGTAGATATCGATGACACCTTTCTCGATGGCGCTCTCCAGAACGCCGCAAAGTGCGAGAAACGAGACCCAACGGCGCAGCCGTTCCTGATCGAGACCCTGCTCGCGAGCCACACGTCCAAGAGTCTTCTCCAACCGCTCAACCTGCTTCGGGGTCATGAGCTAAACTCTCCCCACGTTCGCCTCTTGTGTCCCTTTCGCGTGTACGTATCGATTGAGACGGCGAGTGAGCGCTGAGGCTTTCTCGGCGCTAATGTAGCCTTGCTTGCGCGCATCTTTCAGAGCGCCTCGCGCCAATCCGACACGGCCGGTTTCTTCCACAAGTTGGGAAATGGCTTTTTCGATCGTGGTCACTGGAAGTCCTTCGCGATTGACGATGTCCGATGCCCGCAAATCAGCATGATGAATTTCCACCCACTTGGGACGGCGGCGGCGGAGGCGGGCACTCTTCGGCACTGTGATCTGCACGCGTGACGGATTCGCATCAGAAATGCCATACACCGCCAACGCGGTCTCGTGGGATAAGGCTATTTTTTTCGGCCCACTGTCAGCACGCGCCCACAGGATCGCTTCGCGATATTGCCCCAAGCGATCCGACGGGAAGTAAGGAATTCGATACAC
>JBARBX010000128.1:0-2334 GCA_049793535.1 Steroidobacteraceae bacterium
GTTGTGGCCGCCGTTGAAATGTTCATCCAGTTTGGCGGAGGCGGCCTCGCGGCCGCCCAACAGTTGCACCACCCCCGGCACGTCGTGCAATGCCGCGAACAAATACACCCACTGATCGCCTTCGGTCCAGCCGTCGTCCGGCGATGCCCAGCGACCGTCGGAGTTCTTCGCTTGCATGAAGCTTCGCGCGGGATTGAACAGATTTTTGTAATTCGTCGACCGCTGCATGAAGAAGGCGTAGTCGTCGGTCTTACCGAGGGCTTTGGCCGCCTGCGCCACCGCGTAATCGTCGTAGGCTTCTTCCTCCGTGCTGGACGCGGACTCGGATATCTTGTCGGCAGGAATGTAGCCGAGCGTCCTGGCATAGCTCAGGCCGGCCCGCGCCTCGTACGGCGTGTACGGCTCGCGATCGAACCAGCGCCGCGTGTTGTCTCCGTCCGGGGGAGTCATGGCATCCTTGTACACGGCTGCATAGGCGAGCCCGTAGTCGAAGCCCTTGAAGCCCTTGTTGATGGCTTCGGCGACCAAGGAATCGGCGTGGGTGCCGATCATGATGTTGGTGTAGGAAGGATTCGGCCATTTCGGCATCCAGCCGCCTTCTTGGTAGTCCTGCAGCAGCGCCTGCACCATGCCGTCGATGCGTTCGGGGGCAAACAAGGTCAGCAGGCTGTTTTCGGCGCGAAACGTGTCCCAAATGGAGTAGGCGGTATACGAGGTGCCCGCATGCACCTTGTCGTCGAAGGCGCTGTAGTAGCGGCCGTGTTCGGAGAAGAGCTTGGGATACAGCAGCGCGTGATACAGCCCTGAATAGAAGATATGACGCTGCGCCGGCGTCGCGCCCTCGATGGCCGCCACCTTCAGCTTCTGGTTCCAGGTCGCCTTGAGGGCGCGGCGCATACTCTCGAAATCCCAAGCCGGCATTTCAGCGTCGAGATTGGCCCGCGCCTGCTCGATGCCGATGAAGGAGGTGCCGACCTGGGCGTCGACCGCCCCGCTCTCGGCGGTATTGAAGGTGACGAAGGCGCCGACGTTGATGCCCTTGACCTCGTCCACGCCCGGCCACATCAACACCGCCTCGTACACCGTCTTGGCCACGAAGGGCTGCTTGAAGCGGACGACGAAATAGCCTTTGAAGTTCGGCAATTTGAAAGGGCCGAGATTCGAGTCCATGCGGTCGGGGTTGTAGCCGGAGACTTCGTGCCTGTCCGCGTCGATTTTCACGAAACCTTCGATGCCGGGCCGCGTCGCCTCGATGAGCACGCTGGCGGTCGAGCCCTTCGGATAGGTGAAGCGCAAATAGCCCGCATGATCGGTGGCGGTCATCTCTGCGTTGATGCGATGCGCCGCGTCCGCTCCCATCTTGACGGAGTAGTAGTAGGGTGTGCTGACTTCGTCCTTGTGGGTAAAGGCGAGCCGGCGCGCTTCGGGCGCATAGTTGATGGCGCCGATTTCCGGCATCAATGTCACATAGCCGTAGTCGCCCATCCAGATCGCCGGCTGATGAGTGCCGATGAAGCCCTCGATGTAGGTGTCCTCGTACGCGTACGAACTCACGCTGATGCGATTTTGCCGCGTCTGCGCGGTCCAGTTGGTCGTCCCGAACGGCGTGGTCACGAAGGGCATGGTGCCGCCGTAGTCGACGCCGCCGCCACCCGTGCCGATGAAGGTGTTCACCCAATCCACCGGGCTCGCCGCGGTCGCAGCGCCGCCGAAACCGGGCGACGCCGCCATCCCTGCGATTGACGCGCACACAGCGCACAGAAAGGGACGGCCGCGATGAGAAGTTGCCATGAAGTCACCTTGGGTCTTGCCGGTCAAGCATCCTACCTCAGCGCTGCAAGTACGCCCTATACTGCGCACAATGTCGGACAACATCGATTCCGGGCGGCGCAGTTTTCTCGCGCTCGGCTTGAGCTTAGGCTTAGGCTGGCGTAATGCTGCGCGTGCGGCGAGCGAAGCCCTCGCGAACGCGGCCGCCGCTCCACTGTCGGAACTCCAGTATGGACAGGTGCAACTCGGCGCCGGGCCGCTCTCCGGCCAAGCGCGCGAGAATCACGGCTTGGTCTTGGGCTTGGATGAAGATGCGCTGCTGCGGCCGTTCCGGGTGCGCGCCGGACAGCCTGCGCCCGGCCGCGATCTTGGAGGTTGGTACGACACCTACGCCTTTGCGCCGGGCGCGACTTTTGGACAATGGATGAGTGCGCTGTCGCGTTACTACGCCATCACCGGCGATGCAGCGACTCGCGCCAAGGTGCGGCGCCTGGTCGCCGGGTATGCGGCGACCATCGACGCGGACGGACGCTTCTACCGCCAGAACCGCTTTCCGGCCTATAC
>JBARBX010000129.1:0-4825 GCA_049793535.1 Steroidobacteraceae bacterium
ACCGGCCGCGCACCGGCAGCGACGCCGCGGCGCGTGCATCCTCACCGAGGACGCCGAGCAGCCGCGCGAAGTCCGCCGGCACCGGACTGCGCAAGGTCAGCATCTTGCCCGTGCGCGGGTGCTCGAATCCCAGCACGGCCGCGTGCAGGGCCTGGCGCTGGAAGGCGCGCAAGGCGTCGATGAGGGGCTGGGTCGCGCCCCGCGGCAGACCGAAGCGCCCGCCATACACCGGATCGCCGACGATGGGGTACTTGATGTGGGAGAGGTGCAGGCGAATCTGGTGGGTGCGGCCGGTTTCGAGCTTGACGCTGAGATAGGTGTGAGCCCGGAAGCGC
Organism: Steroidobacteraceae bacterium; assembly: GCA_049793535.1. Classification (GTDB taxonomy): domain Bacteria; phylum Pseudomonadota; class Gammaproteobacteria; order Steroidobacterales; family Steroidobacteraceae; genus Bog-1198. Next base: position 336 of record JBARBX010000129.1, read on the forward strand.
TCCAGCACCCGGTAGTGCGTGACGGCCCGACGGCCGGAGACGCGGATCGCCATCCGCAGACGGTCGCCCCGATGGCGCCCGATGGGCTCATCGACGGTCCCGCCGCCGGTCATGACGCCGACACAAACGGCGACGTACTCACGCGCCATGGTCCGCGCCTCGAGCTGGCGGCTCAAGGAGGTTTGCGCCTCAGGCGTACGCGCCACCACCAGCAAGCCGCTCGTGTCCTTGTCGAGGCGGTGGATCAGTCCTGCGCGCGGCAGCGCCGCGAGCGCGGGGTCCAGGCCGAGCAAGGCATTTTGCAGGGTATGCCGGGGATTTCCGGCGCCCGGGTGCACCACCAACCCGGCGGGCTTGTCGAGCACCAGAACGTCCGGGTCCTCGTGGATCAGCCGCAGTTCGATGTCCTCGGCTTGTATTTCCGGCTGGGCGGGCCCGTCCACGGTCATCTGCACCTGCACGCGGGACCCCGCCTCCACCATGTCCCGCGGTTTGCAGGGATTCCCGCGAACCTTGACCGCACCGGCCTCGATCCAGCCCTTGATTCGAGTGCGCGAGTGCGCTGGCAAAAGGCGTGCAAGCACGCTGTCAAGCCGCTGGCCCGCCATTTCCGGTGGAATAGTCAAATCGATCTGTTGGAACTCTGGGGTCATGGGGCACTCGAAGTCAGGAGCCTGACGGGCCTTCGGGTATACTGCCGCGCTCTTAAGAACCCACCCATTGTAAGGAATCGCTTGTGAGACTGCGTGATCTTGTCCGTTCGAGCCGCGTGCTGCTCATCGCCGTGGGCTTAGGTGTTCTGGTCGCGGGCTGTCGCAGCCACCGCGGCGAGGACGCCAAATCCGGTCCCGAAGTGATCTACGCGCGCGCCCAAAAGGCCATGAAGAATTCAAGCTACGCCGAGGCCATCAAGCAGCTCGAAGCGCTGCAGTCGCGGTTCCCCTTCAGCGAACCCGCACGCCAATCGCAGCTCGATTTGATCTGGGCCTACTACAAGTCCCGCCAGGTCGATCCGGCCATCGACGCCGCCGACACGTTCATACGCGAGAACCCCACCAATCCCAGAGTGGACTATGCCTACTACATGAAGGGCCTGGTGTATTTCGAGCGCCAATCCAACTGGATGGAACGCAAATTCCACGTCGATCTGTCGCAGCGGCCGCCGGTCAATTCCCGCAAATCCTTCGAAGCCTTCCAGCAGTTGATCGAGAAATTCCCGCACAGCGAGTATGCGACCGATTCGCGCCAGCGCATGATATTCCTGCGCAACCGCTTGGCGAGCTTCGAGCTGTACGTCGCCCAGTACTACATGCGGCGCGGCGCCTATGTCGGCGCCATCAATCGCGCCAAGTACTGCGTCGAGAACTATGACGGCGCGCCGGCCGTGAAGGGTTCGTTGAAGGTGCTGGTGGATGCCTACCGGGACCTGAAGATGACGGATCTCGCCGCCAACGCAGAGAAGGTGTACGCGGCAAACTACCCGAACGACACCAAGGAAATCGTCGCCAAGAGACATTGGTGGGCGATTTTCTAACGCCTACCGCGACTTGTACCCGCTCGTGATGGGGTAGCGCCAATCGCGCCCGAAGGCGCGGCCGCTCACGCGCACGCCGGGCGGCGCCTGACGGCGCTTGTACTCGTTGCGCTTCACCAGATCTAAAATGCGCCCCACCGTGGCGCGATCGAAGCCGCGCGCGGCGATCTGATCGACCGACAAGTCCTCCTCGATGAAGGCCTCGAGGATGGGGTCGAGAATCTCGTAAGGCGGCAGGCTATCCGTGTCTTTCTGCCCGTGGCGCAGCTCCGCCGACGGCGGCCGCTCGATGACCCGCGCGGGAATGACCTGCGATTGAGCGTTGCGCCAGGCACACAGGCGGTACACCAGCAATTTGCTGCAATCCTTGATGGGCGCGAAGCCCCCCGCCATGTCGCCGTACAGGGTGGCGTAGCCCACCGACATTTCGCTCTTGTTGCCCGTGGTGAGCAACATCCGTCCGGTCTTGTTGGAGATGCCCATGAGCAGCACGCCGCGGCAACGCGCTTGAATGTTCTCTTCCGCAGTGTCGGGCGCGCGGCCGGCGAATTCGTCCTTGAGGGCGGCGAGCGTCGCCTCGAACATGCCCTCGATGGAAATCTCGCTGTGCTCGACTCCCAGCCAGCGCGCCTGCAGCGCGGCATCGTCCTTGCTCATCTGCGAGGTGTAGCGTGAGGGCATGGACACCGAGTGCACCCGGTCCGCGCCCAGTGCATCCACCGCCACCACCAGCGTGAAGGCCGAATCCACGCCGCCGGACAAGCCCAACACCACGCCGGGAAAGCGATGCTTGTCCACATAGTCGCGCGTGCCCTGCACCAGCGCCCCATACACACTTTCCTCCTGAGCCTGCAGCGGCACGATGTCGCCGGGCTTGGGGCTGACCCTGCCCGCAGCGTCCTTGACCAGGTCCACGATGTATAGACCTTCGGTGAAGGCGGGTGCCCGCATCGTCACCTTTGCGGAGGCATCCATCACGAAGGAATTGCCGTCGAACACCAGTTCGTCCTGGCCGCCGATGAGATTGACGAAGACCAGCGGTATTCCCGTCTCACCCACCCGTGCGTGCGCGATTTCGCGCTCACGCTGCAGCTGCTTGTCCACCTCGTACGGCGAGGCGTTGATCACCAGCAGCACCTCCGCACCCGCCTGGCGCGACTGGCGGGCGGGCTCCGCATCCCACACGTCCTCGCACACCAAGACGCCGGCTTTGATGCCGTTGAGTTCCACCAGCGTGGGTTCGGTGCCGGGCGTGAAATAACGCTTCTCATCGAACACCCGATAGTTCGGCAGACAGGCCTTACGGTGGTTGGCGAGCACCGCGCCGTCGCGGATCACGATGGCCGAATTGAAGATCTTCGACCCGGCGTATTCCGGGTAGCCGGCGATCAAGGTGATGCCGCGTACCTCCTGCTTCAAGCGCTCGATCGATCGCCCCACCTGCAGGCGCATGCCGGAGTGAAACAACAGATCCTCGGGCGGATAGCCGGAGACCGCGAGTTCCGGTACCAGCACCACATCCGCGCCATGTTGATCACGCGCGGCGACCGCCGCCGCCACGATCCGGGAAGTGTTGCCGTCGACATCGCCAACGACCAGATTGAGTTGCGCCATGACACAACGTAGCTGCCGCTGCCGACTCATCGCCTGCTCCTGAGCCGCTTCGCTATGCCTACACCCATCTCCGCCGGCGAGCGCACCGTCGTGATCCCGGCCGCCTCGAGCGCCGCGAATTTGGCCGCCGCCGTGCCTTTGCCGCCGGCGACGATGGCGCCCGCATGGCCCATGCGTTTGCCGGGAGGCGCCGCCACTCCCGCAATGTACGCGACCACGGGTTTGCTCACGTTGTTTCGAATGTAGGCCGCCGCGGCCTCCTCGTCGCTGCCGCCGATCTCGCCCACCATGACGATGCCCTCGGTTTGAGCGTCGGTCTCGAACAATTCCAGCACGTCGATGAAGTTCATGCCGCGCACCGGATCGCCGCCAATACCGACGCAGGTGCTCTGGCCAAGCCCGATGCTGCTCGTCTGAAATACCGCCTCATAGGTCAGCGTTCCCGAGCGCGAAACGATGCCCACCCTGCCTTGCTGGTGGATGAATCCGGGCATGATGCCGATCTTGCACGCGCCCGGGGTGATGATGCCCGGACAATTGGGGCCGATGAGGCGCGTCTTGTAGCTCGCCAGAGTCATTTTCACGCGCACCATATCATTCACCGGAATCCCTTCGGTGATGCAGACGATGAGCTCGACTCCGGCGTCCGCGGCCTCGAGAATCGCGTCGGCCGCATACGGTGCCGGCACGTAGATCATGCTCACCGTGGCGCCCGTTCCGGCCACCGCCTCCCGGGCAGTGTCGAAAACCGGCAATCCCAGGTGCTTCTCTCCGCCCCGCCCCGGCGTCACGCCGCCGACCAGGCGGGTGCCGTAGGCCAAGGCCTGCTCCGAATGAAAGGTGCCCTGCTTGCCGGTGAATCCCTGGCAAATGACCCGGGTGCCGGCATCGACCAGAATGCTCATGAGCGCGCCCCGGCGAGCGGCTGGCTGCCTGCGAGGCTTACCGCCTTGACCGCCGCATCGGTAAGATCGCCCGCCGGCGTAATGGCCAGCCCGCTCTGGGCCAGAATCTCGCGCGCGCGAGGCGCATTGGTGCCCTCCAGGCGCACGACCACCGGAATCTTCACCCCCACCTCCTTCACGGCCGCAATGATGCCCTCCGCAATCATGTCGCAGCGAACGATGCCGCCGAAGATGTTGATCAAGATCGCGGTGACCTTGGGGTTGGACAAAATCAGCTTGAAAGCGATGCTGACGCGCTCCTTCGTGGCGCCTCCGCCCACGTCCAGGAAATTGGCCGGCCTTCCGCCGTGCAATTGAATGAGGTCCATGGTCGCCATGGCGAGCCCGGCGCCGTTCACCATGCAGGCGATATTGCCGTCGAGCGACACATAGTTGAG
>JBARBX010000130.1:0-8199 GCA_049793535.1 Steroidobacteraceae bacterium
ACGCTGGCACTGACCGGCGCGGGACTGGCGCCGTTGCTCAAGCTCAAGCTGGCGCTGCTGGCGATGGATGCGCCGGTGGCATCTGCAGCATTGACCGATACCACCACCGTCAACGCCCAAGGAGCGCTTTCCAGGGTCGCCAGCGTGCAACTCACGGCGCTGCCGCCCGTGCAGGTGCCCACCGGCGTGGCGTACGACACCAGTGTTACGCCCGAAGGCACGCTCACACTGAGCACTAAGTTGTCCGCCGGCACCGAGCCTATGTTCGCGACTGTCGCCGTATAGGTGAGCTGCTGGCCGGCCGTGACCGGGACCCCGTTGGGTCCGCTATAGCTCAGCGTCAGCTGCGAGGCGCTCACCGTAATGCTAATCGTGGCCGGTGCCGAAGTTGCGATCCCGTTGCTCGCATCGAAAGTGAAGCTGTCGGCGCCGTGATATCCGGTGTCCGGCGTATAGGTATAGGCGCCGGTTGTCGCAGTGACCGTGACCTTGCCGTGGGCCGGGTTGGCAACGATTGCGTAGGTCAACGGGAGGGTGCTGCCCGAGTCGCTCGCGGTCAGCGTGCTGCTCTGCGCCGTGTTCTCGCCGGTCGTGAGGGTGCCGCTGTTGGCGATGGGCGGTGCGACGACGACGGTACTCACGGTGTTGCTGGACGTGGCTGCAACGCCGCTCGCGAGGACGCTCCCGTTGTCGGTAAGCGTGCCCGCGTTGCCGGCGATCACGGTGATGGAGGGCTGCCCGGTGGCCTTCGCTGCCAGCGTCGAGAGGGTACAAGTAACGGTGGTGGCACCGCCGGCGGTGCTCGTCACGCAGCTTCCGCCGGCGCCGCCGCTGCTGGATTTGTAGGTCACCCCCGCCGGCAAGGTATCGGTGAGCGTGAGCGAACCGGCGCCGACGGACGCGCTGGTGTCGGTGACGGTGAAGTTGTAGTTGATGCTGCCGCCCGTCGCCACCGAGGCGGGCGCCGAGGTCAACGCCACGGACAATGTGGCTTGCGCCGCTAACGCGGTGGGTGTGCCGTATACATACGCCGCTCCGTTGAGGTCGACCGGGTTGGTACTGGTGGCAACCGTGGTGTAGGGCGCGGTCGCCAGCACCACGTTGCCATCGCCTGAAATGGCCACGGCTGTGCCGAAATAATCCTCCGGGGATCCGCTCGGCAGCGAGGGCGGGTCGACCAGCGTCTGGTTGAGGAGGCAGGTTGCAGTCGTCGCGTAAGTGCACGCGTACACACTCACTTGACCGGTGTCGCCGTAACCGTAGACATCGCCCACACCAATGGTCCCTTCCAGCGCGTCCGGCAGACCCACCAGCAGCGTCGCGCCGGTAGCCGACAGCGCCACCGCCGATCCAAAACCGCCGACACCCCCGTAGCTGGGATTGCCGCCGTAGCCGGCTGGATAAAGATTGGACGTCTCGGGATTGGTAAAGGTAGCGGTCGGCGCGCTGACGGTTTGCCAACTGCCGTTGGATTGCATGTAAAGGTTCGCGACGCCCGTTTCCCCGACCATGAAGTTCGACGGAACCTCGGCATTCGGAGCGCCGATCAAGGCCTTGGTGCCATCCGCCGAGAGTGCCACCGCCGTACCGAACTCATCGCACCGGTTCGGCACTTGAGGGTTGCAAGGCAGGGTGTTTGGATCCGTGAATGTGCTCACCAACGACCACGAGCCGCTGCCGTTGCCGAAGACAAATGCTTGACCTTCGTAGGGCTCGAGCGAGCCGGTGTTGGATGCGGCCGCGCCGGGGGCGCCAATGAGCGCCCACACGTTGCTCCCGGTTCCCGACAAGGCCACGGCAAAGCCGAACGTATCGCACAGCGTTTCCTGGTTCGGCGCCGTCCCGAAGGCGTTGCAGGCGCTGGCGGGATTCGTGAGCGGCGTGGGGACGGCGGCGGACGGCCAGGTCCCATTGCTAGCGGTATAGACATAGGCAGACCCTGGATGCGGTTCGGTCGCATTGGAGACTGTGGAACCTATCGGTCCAGGAGCTCCCACCAATACAGTCATCCCATCCGGGGAGATGGCCACCGAGGACCCAAAGTTATCGTTCGCGGACTGGCCTGGATCAGAGAAGGTGGCGAGGGGATCAGAAATGCAAGTGGCGGGCGGTCCGGCCGTACATTGGAATAAGTACACCACGCCATAGTTAACCGCGGCGACACCGACTTGACCGCCGCCGGGCGAACTCACGACCAGGAAGAAAGTGCCGCTGTTGATGGCTGAAACTGCCACCGCGGACCCAAACAGATCCGTGGGCAGAGAGTCTGTTTGACAAAGCGTGTTCGCCACATCCGAGGGATCGCAAACAGTGAAGCTAGGCGTAGTTCCCCAGGCGCCACCCGCATATTGAAATAGATAGACGGCCGGTGGCGTCGCGGGTCCATAACCGTTGCCGCCGACATTGACCGTATTGCCGGCTTGAACCGTCACCACGGCAATGCTGCCGTCCGGCGATAGCGTCGCGGCAGATCCGTAGTAATCCCGGTTGCCGTTGAATAGAGGATTGGGCAGAGTCGTCGGAGGCAGGGGCAGTGCTGGCAGGGCGGCGGCGGGCTCGAGCGCGCTCAAGATCACCAAGCCCACACCGAGAATTAGCCCGATGTTCTCTTGATGCCACATGATGTACCGGCTCCCTGAGTTGATCTCTTATTGGAGTCAAAGCGTAAAGCGCGGGAAAAGTGGCTCAGGAATCCGCGAGCCGAAAAGAATTGCCTTTATGTTCAATCAGTTGACATCGAATTCCTGCACGGCTATCGTCTTGTCAAACACTCTGCATTTCCCGCGTTGGGGGGCTGGTTGTCGAAACTTCCGTCCAACACCCTGAGCGGGCTGCTGGCAAACTGGCAGGCCGGTGACAGCGAAGCGCTGCGAGCGGTGTTTCCGCGCGTCTATGACGAGCTTCGCCGGCTCGCGCATCACTACCTGCGCAAGGAACGCCCCGATCACACGCTGCAAAGCGCCGCACTGGTGCACGAGGCCTACCTGCGCCTCGCGAAACAAGGCACCAACCAGTTCGAGAACCGCGAACATTTCCTCGCCATCTGCGCGCAGTTGATGCGGCAGATTCTCATCGAGTCAGCGCGGAGCAGAAAGGCCGCCAAGCGCGATGGGGGCTATCGCATCAGCCTGGATGAGGGCCTCACGGGAGAGGAGGGACTCCCGGGCAAGGCCCCGGGGGTGGACTTGCTCGCCCTCGATGATGCCTTGAAGGTGCTGGCCAAGCTCGATCGCCAGCAGGGCCACATCGTGGAGCTCAGATACTTCGGCGGTCTTTCCATCGAAGAGACATCGCGCGTGCTGGGCCTGTCGCCGGCGACGGTGAAGCGGCACTGGGCTACGGCCCGGCTTTGGCTGCATCACCAGATGAGCAACGCGCCGGACGCATGACGCCCGAACGCTGGCAGCAGGTTCGCGACGTGCTCGAGCGAGCACTGGAGCTCGCGTTGTCCGAACGCCCCGGTTTTCTGGATGCAGCCTGCCAATCGGATCCATCCCTCAGGCGGGAAGTTGAAACCCTGCTTGCCTCCGATCCACGCATCCCCGCCAGTTTCTTGAATTCTTCCGCGCTCGCCGATGGACTGGCCGCGGGGACGGTGGGTGTGGACTCGAGCTACATCTTGCAAGCCGGCCAGGTATTCGCGCAGCGCTTTGTACTGATCCGCGAACTGGGCGAAGGCGGCATGGGGCAAGTGTGGCTGGCGGAGCAGACCCAGCCGGTGCGACGGCAGGTGGCGCTGAAACTGATCAGGGCCGGGATGTACGACGACGCCCTGGTGCAGCGCTTCCAATCGGAGCGGCAGTCGCTCGCCATCATGGATCATCCGGCCATCGCGAAAGTGTTCGAGGCTGGCACGACGCCGCAGGGTCAGCCTTACTTCGTGATGGAGTACGTGCCCGGGCTGCCGATCACGGATTATTGCGACAGCAAGAAGCTCAACATCCGGAACCGGCTCGAGCTGTTCATCCAGGCCTGCGAAGGCGTGCAGCACGCGCACCAGAAAGCCATCATCCATCGCGACCTGAAACCCGCCAACATTCTGGTGCTCGAGGTGGACGGCAAGCCGGTGCCGCGCATCATCGACTTCGGGCTGGCCAAGACGGCCGTGCCTCGAGCGGCGGGCGCCAGCTTGTTCACGCAGCTCGGACACTTCGTCGGCACGCCCGGATACATGAGCCCGGAGCAGGCCGACCCCAAGGCCCCCGACATCGACACGCGCACCGATGTCTACTCACTGGGCGTGATTCTCTATGTGTTGCTCGCCGGCATTCAACCGTTTGAAGCCGGCCGTGAGCAGCATCAGCCGCTCGATGAACTGCTGCGCAAGCTGCGCGAGGAAGAGCCGCTCCGGCCGAGCACCAAGGTCAGAGCCGAGCGGGATTCTCTGACGGGAACTGCGCAGGCGCGCGGGATCGAGCCCCGTCAGCTCGCGAAACTGCTGCGCGGAGATCTCGACTGGATCGTGATGAAGGCGCTGGATAAGGATCGCAACCGACGCTACGGCGCGCCGTCCGAACTGGCTGCTGACATCCGCCGCTACTTGAATAACGAGCCGGTCGTGGCGCGTCCGCCGAGTGCAGCCTATCAGGCCGGCAAATTCGTCAAGCGCAACAAGCTGGTTCTTGCGGTGGCCGTGGTCTTTGCGCTGCTCGTCCTGGCCGGAGCGGTCGCCATCCTGCGCGAGGCGCGGATCGCCCGCGTCGAGGCAGCGCGCGCGGAGCAGCGTTTCCAGTCGCTGCGCAAGCTGACCGACTCGCTGCTGTTCGAGTTTCACGATGCCATCGAGAACCTGCCCGGCTCCACGGCGGCGCGCGAGCTGGTGGTGCGCCGCGCTCTCGAGTATCTGGAGCAAATGGAGTCCGAAGCGCACAACGATCCGGCCATTCTGCGCGACCTGGCCGCCGGCTACGAACGCATCGGAAGAATCCGCGCCGAAGAGGGGCATCCGCATCTCGGCGGGACGGGATCGTTCCAGAGCGCGAATGAGCTGTACGAGAAGGCGCTGGCCATTCGCCGCAATTTGGCGGCCGCGGACCCCCGCGATCCCAAGCTGCAAGTCGAACTGCTCGGAACGATGCTGAACCTCGCCAGGATGTCCGAGCAATTCGGCGACCTCGATCAAGCGCTGGCGCTTCAGCAGCAACGACTGGAGATCGAACAGCGGCTGGCGGCCAGTCATGATTCGGAGGACCTGCGCTACAACATTGCGGCGTCGCTCATCGGCATTGGAGAAGTGAACCTCTGGCTCGGCAACTACGAGACCGCCCTCGACTATGAGCGCCGCTCGCTGGTGATGAATCAAGCGTTGCTCGACGCGAATCCCAGCAGCCTGAAGCTGTTGCGCGGCGTGTGGCGCTCCCGCGGCTGGACCGCCACGGTTCTCAGATACGACAGGAAATTCGCCGAAGGCGCGGAAGAGTCCCGCAAGGCGCTTGCCATCTCGGAACAACTCGCAGCCCGCGATCCGAATAACTCGGAATATCAACGCTTTCTCATCGTCGATGATCAGAACTTGTGCGAGTGTCTGGCTTATGCAGGCGATGCTGCGGAAGTGCCGGGGCTTTGCCAGAAGGCCATCTCGATCAACGAGGCCATGGTGAAATCCGACAAGAACAACGTGCAGGCCAGCGCGGACCTGGCGAATTCGAACATGACGATGGGGCTGGCTCTGTACCTGATCCACTCGCCGCGCGAGGCGCTGGCTTTCGAGCGGCGAGCTGACGCGATGTATCGCGAGCTTGAAGTGCAGGACCCCGACTCCCAGGCCAACGCAATCGACCACGCCGTCGCACTCATCTACGCGGGCAGGGCGGAAGCGGGTCTGCATCTTGCGGAACAGGCGCACAAAGACATCGAACAAGCACAGGCGATGGTGCAAAGGTTGGCGGCGGGCAGTCCGAAGCACCGTTATTTTCGCGACACCCTGGACGAAGCCCGCGCGGCGCTCAGTGCGCTGCCGGCAGATACGGCCCCCATCGCTGTCCACTAACGGCGTTTGGCGGCCGCCGGGCCCCGAATCGCATAGTTGGCCCTGCGTGATAGCGCCACCGCCGCGGCGCACCAACCTGATGTCCACTTTTGCGTGGCGTTTCCGATCTAACTGTTGGAGACGGGTTGGCGCAGACAACAGGAGGGAATTCTATGAACCAACGTTCACCATGGATTGCAACAGGGGTTGCCCTTGCCACGGGAATCGTTTGCGTGCTCGGCGTACGCGCCGAGCTGGCGCGGGCTCATTTGACTGAAACACAGGCGAGCGCTCACTTTGCCACGGCCCACACCGCCGATCTGGCCTGCGGCGCGGATCCTGCCAACGGATGCTAAAGGCTGTGAACCTTGAGTGAATGATAGAATCGGCGGCAATGAAGAGTGCCGCCTGATGCCCGAATCGAGTGACGCCCTGGTACTCGCACGGCTGCAGTTCGCGTTCACGATCTCCGCTCACATCATATTCCCCGCGATCAGCATCGGGCTCGCGAACTATCTGGCCGTGCTCGAGGGCCTGTGGCTGCGAACCGGCAAGCGGGTATATCGCGAGCTCTTTTTCTTCTGGTCGAAGATTTTCGCGGTCGGATTCGGCATGGGCGTCGTCTCCGGGGTGGTGATGAGCTATGAATTCGGGACAAACTGGGCGGGCTTCTCACGCGTCGCCGGTTCGGTCAACGGACCGCTGCTCACCTACGAGGTCCTGACGGCGTTTTTCCTCGAGGCCGGGTTTCTCGGCATCATGCTGTTCGGCTGGAAGCGTGTCGGTGCGCGCCTGCATTTTCTCGCCACGGTCCTGGTGGCCCTCGGTACGTTGCTCTCGACGTTTTGGATCCTGGCGTCGAACAGTTGGATGCAGACGCCTCAGGGCTTCCAAATCGTGGACGGCAGGATTGTGCCGCTCGACTGGCTGAAAATCATCTTCAACCCTTCGTTCCCGTACCGCCTCGTTCACATGTCGCTGGCCGCCTTCATCGTGGTGGCGACCATGGTGGCGAGCTGCGCCGCGTGGCATCTACTCAACGGCCGCAGGGGCGAGGGCATCACGAAGTCCTTCTCGATGGCGGTCGCCATGATCCTCGTGACCGTGCCCATCCAGATCGTCGCTGGGGACGCGCACGGCCTCAATACGCTGCAGTACCAACCGGCCAAGATCGCCGCGATCGAAGGCCTTTGGGAAACAGAGAAGGGCGGCACCTCGCTGAATCTCTTTGGATGGCCGAGCAAGCAGGAGGAGCGAACGAAGTACGCTCTTTCGGTCCCCCATCTCGGCAGTCTGATCCTGACGCATACCTGGAACGGCGAAATCCGTGGGCTGAAAGAGTTCGCGCCCGAGGACCGCCCCGATTCGAGCATTGTGTTCTGGAGCTTCCGCATCATGGTCGGGATGGGCCTGCTCATGCTCCTGCTGGGCGTGCTCGGACTGGTGCTGCGCCTGCGCAACAAACTCTACGACACGCGCTGGTTCCAGCGCTTTGCCTTCGGGATGGGGCCGTCGGGCCTGATCGCCTTGCTCGCGGGTTGGATCACCACCGAAGTCGGACGCCAACCCTGGGTGGTCTACGGTGTGCTGCGCACCGCGGATGCCGCCTCGCCTTTGTCGTCGCAGCAAGTCGGGACGTCGCTGTTGATCCTCATCATTGTCTATTGTCTCGTCTTCGGTACCGGCATCTACTACATGTTGAAGATGATGGCGAAGGGGCCGGATGGCGGCGGTGAGGCCGCCGATCCACCGGGCGAGGCCGAGGAGAGCATTGCGCACTTCGACCGCCGACCGATGTCGCGCGCCACCGATCCGATCGACGAGTGAGGCAGTCATGACCATCGATCTTCCAACCATATGGGCAGGCATCATCGGCCTCGGGGTGTTCCTCTACTTGCTGCTGGACGGCTTCGATCTCGGCATTGGTCTTTTGTTCCCGTTCTTCGATCGAGAGGGCGAGCGGCAGGTCATGCTGAACACGGTCGCGCCGGTCTGGGACGGCAACGAGACCTGGCTGGTGCTCGGTGGCGCCTGCCTCTACGGAGTGTTTCCCGTCGCTTACTCCACGCTGCTTCCGGCCGTTTATCTTCCGGTGGTGGCGATGCTCTGCGGTTTGATTTTCCGCGGCGTCGCCTTCGAGATTCGCGGCAAGGCGCGGCGCACGCAGAACCTCTGGGATCTCGCCTTCATCTTGGGATCCGCGACAGCCGCCTTCTCTCAAGGAATAATAC
>JBARBX010000131.1:0-6198 GCA_049793535.1 Steroidobacteraceae bacterium
TTCCTGATCCACAGCGTCAGTACCCGCGGGGGGCATTTTGCCGCGGGTTTGGGCACCGTCGAGCTCACCATTGCACTGCATTATGTATTCAACACCCCGCATGACCGGCTGGTCTGGGACGTGGGCCATCAGGCCTATCCGCACAAGGTCCTGACGGGCCGGCGCGACCGCCTGCACACCATCAAGCAGGACCAAGGCCTGGCCCCGTTTCCGAGCCGCGCCGAGAGCGAATACGACACTTTTGGGGTGGGACACTCCAGCACCTCCATCAGCGCCGCCCTGGGGATGGCCGTCGCGGCGGCGCAACGTGGGGAGGACCGCCGTGCCGTGGCCATCATCGGCGACGGTGCACTCACCGCGGGCATGGCATTCGAGGCGCTCAATCATGCCGGTTCGCTGCCGACCGATCTTCTGATCGTGCTCAACGACAATGATATGTCGATTTCGGAGAATGTCGGGGCACTCTCGAATTACCTGGCGCGCGCCCTGTCCGGACGCATGTACTCGCACCTGCGCGAGAGCGGCAAGAAGGTTTTGCGCCAGATGCCCACGGTGTGGGAACTCGCGCGCCGCTCGGAAGAACACATCAAGGGCATGGTGCTGCCCGGCACCCTGTTCGAGGAGATGGGATTCAATTACATCGGACCGATCGACGGCCACGATGTCAAAGCCCTGGTCAGCACCCTGCGCAATCTACACAAGCTGCGCGGACCGCAGTTCCTGCACGTGGTCACGCGCAAGGGCAAGGGCTACGCGCCGGCGGAAGCGGACCCGATCAAGTGGCACGGACCGGGCCCATTCGATCCGGCGAGCGGCATGATCTTCAAGGAGGCGAGCACGGGACCGACCTACTCGCAGGTTTTCGGCAAGTGGCTGTGCGATATGGCGGAACGCGACCCCGCCGTCGTCGGCATCACTCCGGCGATGCGCGAGGGTTCGGGGCTGGTGGAATTCTCGAAACGATTCCCCGATCGCTACCACGACGTCGCCATCGCCGAGCAACACGCGGTCACCTTCGCCGCGGGACTGGCGGCCGAGGGGTTGAAGCCCGTGGTGGCGATCTATTCGACCTTTCTGCAACGCGCCTACGATCAGCTCATCCACGACGTGGCGTTGCAGAATCTGCCCGTGATATTCGCCCTGGATCGGGCCGGGCTCGTCGGCAGCGATGGAGCCACCCACCAGGGCAGCTACGATCTGACGTTTCTACGCTGCATCCCGAACATGGTGATCATGGCGCCCGCGGATGAGAATGAGTGCCGCCAGATGCTGTACACGGCGACCACGCTGTCCGCGCCGTCCGCGGTGCGCTATCCGCGCGGCACGGGTCCGGGCGTGGCGGTTGCCGCGGAAATGACCGCCCTTCCCGTGGGGCGCGCGCAGCTCCGGCGCGAAGGCCGCAGCGGTCTCGCCATTCTCGCGTTCGGCGCACTGGTCGAATCGGCGCGCAAGATCGCCGAGCGCCTCGATGCGACGTTGGTGAACATGCGCTTCATCAAGCCGCTGGACGAGAAACTCGTGACGGCGCTGGCGGCGCGGCATCGGGCCATCGTCACCATCGAAGAGAACGCCGTCATCGGCGGCGCGGGATCAGGGATTGGCGAGCTCCTTGCGTCGAATGGACTGCAGTTGCCGCTGCTGCATGTCGGCATACCGGACCGCTTCATCGAGCACGGCTCGCGCGACACCTGTCTCAAGGCGGCGGGCCTCGATCTCGAGGGGCTCACCGCCAGCGTCGATCCCTGGTGGGCGGAGCAGAATCAGGATCGCATCCGATCCGTCAGCGGCCTTGCGAAGGCGACCGCTCTGTAAGCACCGCAGTCTCGTGGATGAATTGCGCGCACCGCTCCGGCATGGTGATGGGCAGCATGTGTCCGCCGTCCACCAGAATGAGTTCCGCACCCGGCACTTTGCCGGCCAACGCCTCGCCCTGTTCGCGCGGATCGAGAATGCGATCGCCGCGGCCGTAGAGAATTTTCACGGGCAGCCGCATGGCGCCGTAGCTTTGGATCATCTCCGGCAAATCATCGGGGGCAGCCGCCAGATCGGCGCAGGCGGAAATGAAATGACTCGGTCGAAGGGTGAGCATTCCGCCGCCACGGGTGGCGAAGTCGCCGGGAGCGGCTTCCGGGCCGAATATCAGGCGCAGCGCCGCCTCGCGCCGGGCCAGCCCCAACGGCACGGCCAGGGTCCAGGCGGCCCAGGCGCGCACCCACGGCCTTCGGATCTTGAGCGCAGCGAACGCCGGATGAACCTCTTTGACCGGATGGGTGAACGGCGCGATCAGCGCCAGAGCCGCCACTCGCTCGGGATGACGCTGCGCCAGGGCCAGGGCCACCGCACCGCCCAGCGAATGGCCTACGACCGCCGGCCGGCCGAGATTCAAGGCGTCGATCAGCGCGGCCAGCATGTCGGCCTGGGCGCCCAACGTGGCCGAGGAACCCGGCGCCCGCACTGAATACCCAGAACCCGGCCGGTCAACGGCGACCACCCGGTACCGGGAGGCGAGCAGATCGACGAGCGCGTAGGTGAAATGACGCAGCTGGCCGGCGAGCCCGTGCACCAGCAACAATGTGGGTCCCTCTCCGCGTTCCACCACATGCAGCCGTGCGCCGGGGACCTTGACGAAGCGTCCCTGCGGCGGCAATGCGGCCTCCACGCGGTGCACGGTGCGCAGGGTGAAGAACACGAGCCCGGCCTCGATGGCGAGGACTACGGTCAATGCCGCGAGCAGGAGCGTCATGCTTGAATTCCGCGCGCCAGCACGCTCCAGTATCTCACCGGAAACAAGCGCTCGATGAGCGCGATGAAGACTGCGTCCCGGCCCACGAGAATGCGGGCACGGCGCTTCTCAACGCCGCGCACGATGATCTCGCCGGCTGCCTCCGGCGGCAGGCGCAGCAGTTTCTCGGCCAGCGCCAAGCGGCGGCGGCGCTCCTCGGCCGATGTGCCGGCCGAAACCCGCGCGTTGCGCGCAATCGCCGTGGCGACGCCGCCCGGATGAACCACGCTCACCCCCACGCGGGTGCCGGAGAGCTCGTGCCGCAAGGCGTTGGAGAAGCCGCGCACCGCAAATTTGCTGGCGCAGTAGGCGGATTGACCGGGCGGAGCGATGAGGCCGAACACGCTCGAGATGTTGACGATGCGGGCATCGTCGCTGGCTCGCAGCACAGGGAGGAAGGCGCGGGTCATGCACACCACCGCGTGGAAGTTGATCTCCATGAGCCAGTCGAAGTCGGTCTCGCTCACCTCATCGAAATGCCCGCCCAGCGCGACCCCGGCGTTGTTGACCAGCAAATCCACGCCGGCATGCGACTTCAGCACCTGCGCCGGCAGGGCGGCCACTGCGGCGCGGTCGGCGACGTCCAAGCGGTGTTGGCTGGCACGCACACGAAGCTCTAGCGCCTGCGCATACGTCTCGGCCAGACCCGCTGCATCGATGTCGGCCAGCGCCAAGTGGCAGCCGCGCCGCGCCAGGGCCAGTGCCGTGGCCCGGCCGATACCGCTGCCCGCACCGGTGATCACGGCCACCCGATTCTTGAGGTTCATCGTTGGGCTCCGGCACTGAACTCGATGACGCCGTCGGCGATGCGGCCGTAGCGCAAATTGAAGAGATCAAACAGATAGTTCTGGTACACGGCCCAAGGCCGCTGCGAGCCCTGCTTGGGAAGAATGGCGAGCGCACGCCGCACATAGCCCGAGGTAAAGGTGAGAAAGGGTTGCGGCAGCACGCCGGGGTCGCGCCGCGGCATGGCGACGGCGTAACCATGGCGGTCCATGTAGCGCAGCAGGCGGCAGACGAAGCCGGCGGTCAAGTCGGCCTTCAGGGTCCACGAGGCATTGGTGTAGCCGAAGGTCATCGCAAGATTCGGCACGTCGCCGAGCATCATCCCCTTGTAGGCCAGAGTCGCGCCGAAGTCGCATGCGCGCCCATCGATGCGCACGGCAACGTCGCCCATGACGTTGAGCTTGAGCCCGGTGGCCATCACCACGATGTCGGCGGGCAGCTCAGCGCCGGAGGCGAGTTTTATGCCCCGCTCGGTGAAGCACTCGATGCCGTCGGTGACCACCGCGGCGCGGCCCTCGCGGATCTGCTGAAACAGATCGCCGTCCGGCACCAGACACATGCGCTGATCCCACGGCCTGTAGCGCGGCGTGAAGTGCGTGTCGACGTCGAACTCCGGGCCCACCTGGGAACGCGCCATCTCGATGATGCGCTTCTTCATCTGCTCGGGACGCCGCCGCGCTAGCTGATAAAAGAACATGGTCAGCAGGACATTCTTCCAGCGCGCGAGCCGGTACGCCGCTCCGCCCGGCAGGCGGCGTTTCAGCCACTGTGCCAGCCGATCGATCGAAGGCCGCGTGACCACGTAGGTGGGCGATCGTTGCAGCATCGTCACATGAGCGGCGGTCTTGGCCATCTCGGGCACCAGCGTCACGGCGGTGGCGCCGCTGCCGATCACGACAACGCGCTTTCCCGAATAGTCGAGATCTTCCGGCCAAAATTGCGGTTGCAGCACGCTACCGCGAAAGTCCGCCTCGCCGGCAAACTCGGGCCGGTGCCCCTCGGCGTAGCTGAAATAGCCGCAGCACATGTACAGAAATCGCGCGCGCAACGTCGCGCTCCCGCCGTCCGCATTCTCGCTGCCGGCTGCGCGCTGCGCGCTCACCGTCCAGCAGGCGTCCATGCTCGACCAGTCGGCGCTGCGCACCTTGAGCCCAAAGCGGATGTGCTGCGTGATCCCGCCTTCCCGGGCAGTCTCGCGGATATAGCTGAGAATGGCGGGGCCGTCGGCAATGGCCTTCGCATCCGTCCAGGGCTTGAAATCGTAGCCCAGGGTGTACATGTCCGAGTCCGAGCGGACGCCGGGGTAGCGGAAGAGATCCCAGGTGCCGCCGATCGATTCGCGGGCTTCGAGGATGGCGTAACGCTTGCCGGGGCAGAGGCGCTGCAGACGGCGGGCGGCGCCGATGCCGGACAGGCCGGCACCGACGATCAATACGTCCAGTAATTCGGATTCAGCCACTCAGGTAGGGAGGCGTTCGAAGATGGCGAGGCCCGGCGGTATCAGCGCCCAGTCCGGACGGCCGCGGGTGAAGATTGCGATCGTGGGATGGTAGGACGATGGGTCATCCAGGGAGCCCGCGTAGAGCGTAAAGCTGTCGTCCTGGCCGACCCGTCCACCGAAGACCAGGCTGCTGCAAACCGGGCAGAAGTTGCGCACCGCGTCGCCGCCGCGTGCGGCTTTTGTCGTGAACGTGCGGGATTGGCCGCTGAAGCGCACGGCGCTGCTGCGAAACGCCATGAAGGGAATGAACCCCGAGCCCGACGCCTTGCGGCAATCGGCGCAGTAGCAGTGCCCCATGTAGAGAGGTTCGCCCTCGGCTTCATAGCGCAGGGCACCGCAGAGACAGCCGCCGGTGTAGTGATTCATCGAGTCCCCAGGACGATTGGCAGGGTGAGCAGTACTGCGTCGGGTATCCCTATAATACGATAGTCGCCAATCCCGAGGACAATGATCGTGAACACGTCTTCCGTTGTGACTTCGCTGTTCAAGTACAAAGCTTGGGCAAACGATCAGATCCTGGCTGCGATGAAAAAATTCGACGAAAAGGTGCACGGAACCGAGCGGCATAACGCGCTCAGGATCTTGAACCACACCTACGTCGTCGACCGTATTTTTGCCGCGAATCTGCAGCGGCTCAATCATGAATACACGGCCACCAACACCGTCGACACGCCGACGCTGGAGCAGCTGGCCGCGGGCGTGGCAGCGAGCGATCGGTGGTATGTGGAGTATGTTGGAAACCTGGGTCCGAGCGAGCTGAGCGAGAGCATCGATTTTACGTTCACGGACGGCGCACCCGGCCGCATGTCGCGGGAGGAGATGCTGATGCACGTCGTGCTGCATGGTGGTTACCATCGCGGCGGCATCGGGCGAATCATGGCGCCCCTGTCGATTTCACCGCCCCGCGATGTGTTCACGGGCTATCTGCACGTCGCGGAACCGGCGGCGCGGCGGCGCGTCGAGAACGCCGAGAAATCACTCTGATGAAGTCCGACTTTCGTCCGGCAAGTCGAAAACTTCGAAGAAAGCGCAGTCCAAATTGAGCAGGGGAGAGATTATGCTGGTTCGAAGATTTCTAGGGCAGAGACCCGAGGTAGTTCACGACTGCCTCGACGAAGTGATTTGCCTG
>JBARBX010000132.1:0-14249 GCA_049793535.1 Steroidobacteraceae bacterium
GCGAACCGCCCCGGTCCGGCCCTCTGCGCGCCGAACGATGCTTAGATTAGCGCTCTGCTACGCGAATCCGGCGCTCCACGTCGCGGCAGTTGGACCACCCGATGTTCGACAGGGAGTACCCCAGCACACGCTGCGAGCGTGCATCGACGGTGACTTCCATCTCGCAGCCGTGGAATCCGGTCGGAGCGCCGGGAGGCTTCTGCGGGAGAAACCACACGTACACCCACTTCGTCGAGGTCTGGTCGATCTTGCGCGGCTCGCCGAACGCCTCTTGCAGCCGGCTCACCGGCTTACCGACGTTGTCCGCGGCTATGCTCGGCACGGATCGGACCGCATAGCCAGAATGACCGCAGCCCGCAAGAGCCAGTACCCCTAGGGCGATCCCCAAAACCGTGGCACGATACATAATCCCGTCCTGATGTCGGCAATCGAGGGACCACAGTGTTGCCGCACCCGCGGACTGCTGCCACGGACTCAGGTCGCAGAACGGGAATCTATCGCGTACGCGCGCCGATTATGTAAACGCAATTCGTGCGTCATGCCGCGCGGCAAGTCCTCGGCATGATGCACGGCGATGACCAGCGTCACCTGTTTCATCAAGCGCTCGAGCAATCGTTTTATGAGGGCGCGCTGTTTGGGATCGAGGCCTGTCAGCGGTTCGTCCAGCAGCAAGATGCGCGGGTCCGCCGCCATTGCGCGCGCAATGAGCGCGCGGCGCAGCTGCCCATAGGACAATTCCCGCGGCCGGCTCCTGGCGACCGACAGCAGCCCGAAAAAACGCAGCCAGCGCGCCGCCACTGTGCGATCTTGCGCGGTCGGTTCATCGGCGAGACCGATGCTGGCGTATCGGCCGCTCGCCACCAGATCCAACAGCGCGACATCGACGGCATAGTCGCTTTGCAGTTCCGGAGAGACATAGCCGACCTGCCGCTTCCATTCGGCGATAGGGGTGCCCTTGGGAAACCCGCTGCGCTCGATCCGCCCGCCCGCCGCGGGCGACAAATCGCCGTACAGCAGCTTGAGCAGGCTGGATTTTCCCGAGCCATTGGCGCCGTAGATCGCCCAATGCTCACCCTCGCGCAGTTGCCAGTCCAGATCTTGCAATACCGGCCGATAGTCGACGAACAAATCGACCCGGGACAGGCGCACGAGCACGGCGCCGCCCGCTGCCGCGGCTATCCCTGCCCGATCCGGCTTCTTGGTTCGCCTCCTCGCGCGCGCACCCTCTCCCGCCCGCTTGCGCAAACGCTCGAGGTCCTCAGGCTGCACGCGTTTGACGGCATGCACCTTCCCCTCCGCGAGCTCCAGCATGCGCCGCGTTCCTCGGGGCACGTCGAGCGCCCGGTGGGCGGTCGCCACCCACGATTGACCGCGGCGCAGCGCGGCCGCGAGCGCCGCGTCGATGCGCCGCCGGTAGGCGGTGTCGAGCCCGTTGTAAAGCTCATCCAGCAACAACCAGTCCGGATGCCGCACCAGGGCGCGCGCCAGCAGCGCGAGACGCTTTTGCCCGTACGACAACGTCAGGAATTTGCGGCTCGCGTGGCGCAGCAAACCGCACGCCCGCAGGCCGGCGCTCACCTGCCCGGCTTCGGCCTTCGTGACCGGCAGCAGCAACAGATCGGTGCGGTGCAGTCCGGTCGCGACCAGGTCGCGCACACGCAGGTTCCATCCATAGCGCGCGTACTTGTCCTGCAATTCGGCGCCCACGTAGGCAACCCGGCTTTTGGCGTCGATGAGATCGAGCGGCCGCCGGCCCAGTCGGTAACTTCGCCCGGCGGCATGCGGCTGCGAGCGGCGCGGTGACCGGGGGCCGCCGGGCGTGGGCCAGACATCGCCGCTCAGAAGCTTGAGCAGTTGTGTCTTGCCGGCGCCATTGTCGCCGAGCAGCGCCCAACGCTCGCCGGGTTTCAGCCGCCAGGAGATATGGCGCAACACCCACTTGCGGCCGCGACGCACGCTCACCGCGTGCAGCAGGATCGAGAGCCGGCCCGTCACGGTTGCATGAGCCGCCAGAGGCCACCCTGTGCGACGGCGCGGCGTTCGCGCGCCAGTTTGATCAGATGCGCTTCCAAGGTCAGGCGCGCCCAAGGGTGGCGCTCCGCGCCGACGTCGTCGTAAACCACAGGAGTGAGCTCGTCGAGCGTCGCCGCGCCCAGGCGGCTTAATGTGCGCAGCACTTTCTGCTCGCGCGCCAGGCGATGCGCGCGCAGCGCAATCAAAATCTCCTTGCCGCGCTCCATGACACCTCCGTGTCCCGGCGCAATGCGCTCGAAATCATAGGGTTCAAGCTTGCCGAGTGAATGGAGATACGCCGACATGTCTCCGTCGGGCGCAAGAATCACCGGTGAGACCCCTTCGAGCACATGATCGCCGGTGAACAGCATCCGTTCGCGCTCCAACAGGTAGCACACGCAGTTGGAGGCGTGCCCCGGCGTATGAATCGCGACCAGAGAAACATCCCCCAACAACAGGCGCTCGCCGTCGCCCGGTAGGTGCTGGGGCGCGAAGGTCGCATCCTGCCTGCCGTCGCCGGGAGGCGGCAAGCCGATGATTCGGGCGCCGGTACGCTCGGCGAGGCGGCGCACCAGCGGGGAATGATCCGGATGCGAGTGCGTTGCAATGACCCAACGGATGGCGGGACCGCCCGCCGCCAGGATGGCTTCCATATGCCGCGCGTCGTCGGGTCCCGGATCCAGCACCGCGATTTCGCGCAGTCCGAGCAAGTAGGTGTTGGTGCCGGGTCCCGTCATCAGACCGGCATTGCCGGCAACGATTCGGCGCACGCCTGCGCCTACGGACACGCACGTGCCGGGAATGATGGTCGTCATGGCCCCTATCATAGGGCGCCCTCACGGCGCCAAGGATCGGTGACGGCCCTTTAAATTAAATTTTTATTGATGGCAGCGCCCCGCCCGCACTCGCGCTGCCGGCGCGCGCGTTTTTGTGCATATCCGCTGTGTCGGTGACGTCGGTCGCATTCTGAGACAGTTGCGATGATCGGCGGAGCCGCTACACTGGGCGACATGTCGAAGTCACCCAACGCCAGGCGAATTGGCGGTCCTCTGTCTTGGGAACAGATGGCGCGTCCCGATTCGGAACAGTGCCAGCGATTCTTGGCCGAGTCTTTGTCTCTGCTGCTGGCCGATTTGTTGCGATCGGTATTGTCGGATGCCAGCCCGGCCCTGCCGGCGGACGAAGCCTCGGTCGAACGCTATCGAAATCTCGCCGACTCCCTGGCAGATGGCGAATCGCGCCGCCGCACCAGCATCGGCATCACGCGCGCGGGACTCGCCAAGCGTTGCGTGACCTGGCTCAAATTGCTGCTCACCCCGCCGCCGAATGCCCCGTCCACCGCGCCAATGCGCGAGTTCGTCGATGCCTTGGGGCTGTTCCCGGCGCTTTTCGACAGCGAGCCCTCGGCCCGTTCCCGGCGGGCCCGCCTGACGTGGCTGCTCACTCATGACCGGCGTCTCGACGCGAGTACCCGGGAGGCGGCCACCGCCCTGATCGAAGCCTGCGAGCACTTGGGGGTTCTCCTCTGGCCCGATGCCGAGACGGCCTGAATCGCGCCCGACGCAATTCCGTGTCAATTGCCTGAACAGGCGTATAATACGGGGTCAACCCGTTGATCTTATGGGCCCGTAGGTTTTCGCGAAGGCCGGAGCACCGAATGCAGACCCCACCCACAACCGAACTTGAAACCGCCGCCGCGCCCACTGTCGACAAATCGCGTTTCAAGTTTCAGAAATTGCTGCAGCCGTTCACCATCGAGCGCGGCATCGCCACCCCGATCATTTGGTTCTTGCTGGATTGGCTGGTGCTCACGGTATCCATCACGAGTCTTCTGTTCGTCGAAGCCTGGTGGGTGAAAGTGTTCGCGTCGCTGGTGGCGGCGCTGTGGATCGCCCGCCTGTTCGTGATCGGCCACGATGCCTGCCACGGCTCTTACACGCCGAATAAGACGCTGAACAAATGGATCGGCAGAATCGCCTTCCTGCCCTCGCTGACCCCTTACAGCCTGTGGGAGATCGGCCATAATCTCGCGCATCACGGCTTCACCAATCTCAAGGGCCGTGACTACGTCTGGACCCCTTTCTCGCCCTCGGAATTCGAACGTTTGCCCTGGATCCGCCGCCGGTTGGAGCGCATCTACCGCAGCGGCTTAGGGCAAGGCGTGTACTACATGATCGAGATGTGGTGGAAGAAGCTGTTCTTCCCGGGCCGCAAGCATGTGACCACCCGCCGCGTCAGCTACACCTGGGACAGCCTCCTGGTCGCGGCTTTCGGAATCCTTTGGGTGGGCGGCTTGATCCTATGGGGCGCGTACAGCGGCAGGTCGATCGGGTCGCTGCTGGTTTTCGGATTCGCGGTGCCGTTTTTCCTGTGGAACTGTCTGATGGGCTTCGTCATCTACGTGCAGCACACACACCCCCGCGTCGCCTGGTACGAGCGGCGCGACGAATGGTCCGCGAACGCGGGCTACGCGACGACCACCGTGCACGTCAAGCTCATGCGCCCGCTCGACGGCTTGATCCACTACATTCTCGAGCACGGCGCACACCATGTGAACATGGGCATCCCGCTATACCGCCTCAAGGAGGCTCAGGCGCGGTTGACCGCCACTCTCGATGAGAGGTTGAATTCCGAAGTCTTCACCTGGCGTTACTACTGGAACACGGTGAGACGCTGCAAGCTGTACGATTTCGCGCAGCATGTATGGACCGATTTCGACGGTCACATCACCTCGGAACCCCTGGTCCTGACGCGCTGAAGGCGGCTCAACGAAAGCTGTAGCGCGTCGCGATGGAGGCGGCACGCCCGGCCGTGTTGTAGCCGCTCGCGAGCTCATAGCGCCGATCCAGCGCATTGTCGAGCCGCGCGGTCACAACCCAGGCGGGCGTCAAATTCAGCTTGGCCCATAGGGCGACCAGCAAGTATCCCCCGTCCCCGACCGGAGCGTCGCTGACCACGTCGATGTCCGGGCGCGGCCCCGACAGCAGCAGCTCGGTGCCCAACTCGCCGCGGCCGATCTTGCGCGAGCCGCTGAGCGTGAAGCTGTGCTTGGTCCGGCGCAGCAGTTGCGTGTCGTCGACCAGGTCGCGCGGGTCCTGAACACTGCCTTCGGCATGCACGGCCCAAGGGTCGGCGCGCAGTTCCCAGCTCGCCTCGAGTCCGCGGATGCGCGCGCGGTCTATGTTTTGGTTCTCTCCGCCGTAGAGCAGATTGGTGGGATCGTTCACGAAGATGATGAGATCGTCGATGGTATTCTGAAACGCCGCGAACGTGATCTCCTGGTTGGAGTCGATCCGCGATTTGACGCCGATTTCGAAGTTGCGCGAACTTTCGGGCTTCAAGTCCGGCGTGCCGCCGAAGCCGAAGCGGTCCGTCGCGGAGGGCGCCCGGAATGCGGTTCCCGCCGAGAGTATCAACAGCGTGTCGGCCGTGACCGAATAGCCGTACTCGGCGTTCCACGTCGCATGATCCCCGAAGGCGGAGTAATGCGCGACGCCGCCGGCAAGCAGCAGGCGGTTGGGTCCGGTTTCGAGCTGATCCTGCAGATAGTAGGTCTGTGCGTGGGTGTCGATCGAATAGGCGGTGCCGTAGCTCAGCGAATTGGTCTGCTCCTGGTAGGCGATCGCGCCGAAGGTGACAGTCTGCTTGAGCACGGAATTCTCGATCTTCACGTCGTTCTGCCAATCGAGCGTGTCGCGCGATGTGTAGTCGAAGTCGCCCCCCGCGATGGCGGCGTAGGGATCGTCTTGTTGCTGGCGCAGGTCGTCGATGACCCGGCTCAAGGTGACCCGGGTGTGCCAGTTGTCCCACAGCTCGCCGCCGGCGTGCAGCGCGAGCAGACTGTTCGTGAAATCCTCGTTCAGCGGCGTGAAGGACTGGAAGGCCGTGAAATCCGCGTTGTACACCGCCTGGGAATACTGCGTCGAACCGGTGGCCTGGTAGTAGCGCGCACCCAGCTCCATGTCTCCGACGTGAGTGGTGACAGCCGCCGTTCCCGAGAGGTTCTTGTAGCCGCTGTCCAGCGTGTCCGCCGCATAGGTCGGAAAGCCCGCGCTGCGCTGTCCCGCGAGTGCAGCCTGCACGCTGGTCCCGCCTGCGTTGTAGTTGCCGTCCACGGCGAATTCACCGGTGCCGTAGCGGCCATAGTCGAGCATCACATCGGCGCCGGACGATCCGTCCGTGCGCGATATCAGGTTCACCACTCCGCCGATGGCGTCGGTGCCGTATATGGTCGAACGCGGGCCCTTGACGATCTCGATGCGGTCGAACAGCTCCGGCGCGAGGTTCATCAGCGGCGCGAGAGACTGGGTGCCGGAATTGATGCGCACGCCGTCGATCATCACGATCGACTGGTCGCTGTTGGCGCCGCGGATGAACAACGACAACGGCTGGCCGGGACCGCCGCTGCGGCCGATATCGAGCCCCGCATGAAATCGCAAAAGATCGCCCACATCGACGGCGAGCGAGTCCTCCAAGGCGGCCCGATCGATCACGACGACGGGCTCCAAGGCCTTGTCGGCGGGCTCCTGGACGCGGGTCGCGGTCACGATGACCTCGTCGAGGGAGGCATCGGGAGCCGCGAGTGCCAGTGCGGATATGAAGCAAAGGACTGGACCGCTGGCAAGCGCGGCCGTCCGGTTGGGTATGGTCATCGACAACTCTCCACGTCATGCAGGCCCGCATGTGGGGGAACAGTGGCCGCTGGTGGAACGAGTGGGAGTCGCCGACGCGATGCAACGCAGGCGCCGCCCGGCGCCCTTCGCACCGCGGTTCGTCGCCAGGCCGGTCTCCGGGCTTACGAGCTGCCATAGGGCATGGCGGCACTGTCACCTTCCCAAGCCCCAAGGGCTCAGTGGTTGTCCGCTCTACGAGCGGCCGACAGTGTTACGGCTCGATCACCGTTGCGGGGGCAGCGTGAGAATTGCGCAAAGCGCCGACTCACTTCCCGTTTAATTGGATGCAATCCAACACCTGACGCCGCGCATGGTGCAAGTCATGCACCCGCCCTGTCAAGAGCGTTCGTCAGGACCGAAGTTGCTGCGCGTGGTGGCGCAAATGATCCGCCATGAAGGTCTGAATGAAATAGTAGCCGTGATCGTAACCCGGCTGCAGGCGCAGGTTGAGCGACTGGCCCGAGCGGGAGGCGGCGGCGGCGAACTTCTCCGGCAGTAGCTGTTCGGCCAGAAACGGATCGCTCGTGCCTTGGTCGATCAGAATGTGCCCCGGAAACTTCCGGCGCGCGACCAGTTCGCTGGCGTCGTATTCGCGCCAAGCCTCGGTGTCCTCCCCCAGATAGTTGCCGAAGGCCTTTTTGCCCCAAGGGCATTGCATGGGCGCCGCAATGGGCGCGAATGCGGACACCGATCGGTACGTTTGCGGATTGCGCAGCGCGCAAACCAGCGCACCGTGTCCGCCCATGGAATGACCGAAGATGCCGGTCGCTTCGGCCCGGGCGGGAAGGTTGGCCGCGATGAGCTCCGGCAGTTCCCGAGTGATGTAACTGTACATCCGATAGTACTGCGACCAGGGAGCCGCGGTGGCGTCGATATAGAAGCCGGCCGAGTAGCCGAAATCCCAGCTCTCGGCATCGCCGGCCAGGCGCGGCTCGCGCGGGCTCGTGTCCGGCGCGATCAGCATGAGTCCCAACTGCGCCGCGACTTGCTGGGCATGCGCCTTGATGGGAAATGTCTCCTCCGTGCAGGTGAGCCCCGATAGATAAAACAGCACGGGCACCTTGGCGCTGCCCGCCTGCGGGGGAATGTAGGCGGCGAATTTCATCGGTCCGCGGACTTCCTGCGAGTCGTGCCTGTAGAAGCGCTGCACGCCGCCGAAGCATTGATGCTCGGACACCAGCGTCGGAGCGCTCATGGGTACACCACCACGCTGCGGATCGACTCGCCGGAATGCATCAGATCGAAAGCCTTGTTGATGTCCCCGAGAGGCATCCGGTGCGTGATGAGGTCGTCGATGTTGATCTTGCCGTCCATGTACCAGTCGACGATCTTGGGCACGTCGGTTCGGCCGCGCGCGCCGCCGAAGGCGGTTCCCTTCCACACCCGGCCGGTGACGAGCTGGAACGGCCGGGTGGAAATCTCCTTCCCGGCTCCGGCAACTCCGATGATCACCGACACACCCCAGCCGCGATGGCAGCACTCGAGCGCCTGACGCATCAGCTCGACGCTGCCCACGCACTCGAAGCTGTAGTCCGCGCCGCCGTCGGTGAGCGCCACCAGGTGAGCGACCAGATCGCCTCCGACCTCCTTCGGATTCACAAAATGCGTCATGCCGAATTTCTCGGCGAGCGGCTTGCGGCCCGGGTTCAGGTCCACGCCGATGATCTTGTTCGCGCCCACCAGGCGCGCGCCCTGAATGACATTGAGGCCGATGCCGCCCAAGCCGAACACCACCACGTTCGCACCCGCCTCCACCTTGGCCGTGTTGATCACGGCGCCTAAGCCTGTGGTCACGCCGCAGCCGATGTAGCACACCTTGTCGAACGGGGCGTCCTCGCGGATTTTCGCCAGAGCGATCTCCGGCAGAACCGTGAAGTTCGAAAATGTCGAACACCCCATGTAGTGGTGGACCATGTCTTTGCCGATGGAGAAGCGGCTGGTGCCGTCCGGCATCACGCCCTTGCCCTGGGTGGCGCGGATCGCCGTGCACAGATTGGTCTTGCGCGAGGTGCAGGACTTGCATTGCCGGCATTCGGGCGTGTAGAGGGGAATGACGTGATCGCCCTTGCGCAAGCCGGTGACCCCGGGCCCCACGTCGACGACGATACCCGCGCCCTCGTGGCCGAGAATCGCCGGAAACAACCCTTCGGGATCCGCGCCCGAACGGGTGAATTCATCCGTATGACAAACTCCGCTCGCCTTGATTTCCACCAAGACTTCCCCCGCTTTGGGACCGTCCAATTCCACGGTGACGATTTCCAGAGGCTTCTGAGCGGCAAAGGCAACGGCGGCTTTGGTCTTCATGAGATATCCTAGAGGTCGAGGGCGTGTAACGAGGCGCTGGGGCGATACCCTAAAACAACCGGCGCCGACTTGGAAGCTGCACATGAATGGCGCATATGAATATTGAGTTCACTCCGCACGAGGCACGTGTAATCGGCTGTTTGATCGAGAAGGAGATCACCACTCCCGATCAGTATCCCCTGTCGCTGAACGCGCTGACCAATGCGTGCAACCAGAAGACCAACCGCGATCCGGTGCTGGAGTTGAGTGAAGCCGCCGTGCAGCAGTCGGTGGATTCGCTGATGAAGAAATACATGGTGAGCGACAAGTCCGCCGGCTATGGCGGCCGCGTCACCAAGTACAAGCACCGCTTCTGCAACACGGAATTCGGTTCGCTGAAATTTTCCAAACAGGAACTCGGCATCGTCTGCGTGCTGCTGCTGCGCGGACCGCAGACGCCGGGAGAGCTGCGCGCGCGCACCAATCGATTGTGCGAGTTCGCCGATGCCGACGAAGTGGAGACCACACTGCAAAATCTCATGGCGCGCACCGACGGCCCCTTCATCGCGCGCCTGGCGAGAGCCGCCGGGGCACGCGAATCGCGTTATGCACACCTGTTTTCCGGCAGCATCGAATCGGTCGAAGAACCCGCGGCCGCGGAATCGGCGCTGGAGGCCTCCACCCTAAGCCACCGCGTACGCCTGCTCGAGGAGGATTTGAGGCTGCTGCGGGCCGAGGTCGACGCCCTCAAGGCCGCCGGCCAAGCCCCTGCACGCACCCCGGCTAAGGAGGGTTAGCCCCGGGGGCACTCGCCGCGGCTTGCGCCGTTTGCTTGGCGATGCCCTCTCGCTCCTGCAGCCACTTGCCGAACGCGTCGATGTCCGCGGGGCGCAGGTCGTTCGATGCTGCGTGGCGATTCTCGACCCACTGTTGCATCGAAGCCATCAATTGATCCGCGAGCGGCCGCGCGTGGTTGAACAAATCCATGTAAGCGGCCTTGGCATCATCCAGCCGATCGACCGCCATCAACGCCTCGGCGCGATGTTCGATCGCCTCGAGCAGATCCGGCTTGAGCGCGAGCGTATGGTTGTAGTCGTCGATGGACTCGTTGAACGCCCCCAGGCGCAAATGCACGTAGCCGGCGCCGTTCCACGCTTCGACCATGTCGCCCTTGTTGGTCAGCGCCTCCGTGAACTGATCCAGCGCCTTGCCGTAGGCATCCCCGATCTTGTCGACGAGACCGGCTTTCTTGTCCGGATTCGTCTGCTTGGCCGCCTCCTCCTCATACTCGTGGGCTTTTTTCAGCGTTTTCAGGCCCGCCTCGTAGGCCTTCTTCGCGGCTTTGTCCGGCTTCTCCGTACCCTGACTGCTGGAGGTGTCCATATCGGGCGGGCCCCCTGCGCCATGGCCGCCGCCCATTCCGCCGCCCATTCCGCCGCCGCCCGGATATCCCTGACCGTTCGGATATCCCTGGCCGCCGGCGCCCGCCGTCTGGACACAGGCGTTTGACCAGGCCAGCAATACCAGGCAGAAGATGAAAAATCGGCGCATTTTGCTCTCCGAGCGAGGTCCTGATTCGTGCAATACTCGACTCATGCCGTTCGATTTTAGGTACTTAGTGCTGGGCACGCTGACATTTTTATCGGCGTCGGCCGGGACGCCCGCCGCCAAGCACCCCAGCATGCCCGAGATTCTCGCCGCTTCCCCGCCTACGGACTGGCGGCAGCTCGATTTGGACAATACCCTGTACGTGGAGGTCCCCGGCGGCCGTGTGGTCATCGAAATGACGCCCCGCTTCGCGCCGCTGCATGTCGCCAACATCAAGGCCTTGGCCCGGGCACGGTATTACGATGCACTGTCCATCATTCGAGTGCAGGACAATTACGTGGTGCAATGGGGCGACCCGGACAATCGCCATCCCCTGCCCGCCGGAATGGCCAGGGTCGAGCCGGAATTCGATTCTCCCACCCCGGCAGGCATGCCGTTCACGCGCCTGCCCGACGGCGATGTGTACGCTCCGGAGGTCGGCTTCTCGGACGGATTTCCCGTTGCACGCTCAGCGGCGCTGCATCGCACCTGGCTGGCGCACTGCTACGGCATGGTGGGGGTGGGGCGCGACCTGGATGTCAGGAGCGGCAGCGGCGCGGAATTGTACGTGGTCATCGGTCATGCCCCGAGGCATCTGGACCGCAATGTGGCCCTCGTCGGACGGGTCGTGCAGGGCATGAACCTGCTCGCCGGGCTGCCGCGGGGCGGCGGGGAGATGGGCTTTTACACGAAGACGGAGTCGCCCATACCGATCAAGTCCATCCGCGTCGCGGCCGACGTACCGCCGGCGGAGCGCACCAATCTCGAAGTGATACGCACCGATTCGGCGACGTTCACGGCGCTGATTGAGTCGCGCCGCAACCGGCCGGAGGATTTCTTCCAGGTGCCGGCCGGACACATCGACCTGTGCAATGTGCCGATCGCCGTGCGCGTGGGCCACGCCGGCGTCGATCATTCCTCGTGACGCGAGGCTTCCTCGATACCGATCCGCAGTGTGGTGGTTGCGATGCGCACTTCGATGAGGAAGGACGACAGCGCCGCCGCCAGGGATAGCATCGACAAGATGAACATGCAGGCGATGAAGACCGACAGATCCCAGCGCAGGAACGCGTTGACGAACAACATCACCACCACGAGCGCGATGAACAGAGCGGACAGTGTGATAAGGGTGATGGCTGCATTGATATAGCGGGCGCGGCGCGCCAGCACGTCGAGCGAGCCGTGCAGGTCCCTTCCGTGGGGAGTCTCGCCGGGCCGCAGCAATACTTCTTCCATTGCCCGTGCGCGATCGACGATGCGCGCCAGGCGGCTGGTCAACACGTTTAGCGTCACCCCGATGGCCGAGATGAGGAAGATGGGAGTCAGCGCAATCTGGATGAGATGGGCGATGTCGACGGATTGCACCGAATATGTGCTCAGGTTGCCCAAGGTAATAAAAAACGCCCCGGCCGCCGCAAGGCGGTCGGGGCGTTATACCAATAAAGTTACTTGGTTGTCGCGGGAGCGGCGGCCGCTTTCTTCTTCTTGTGCGTGCCCTTCTTCTTGGTGGCGGGCTTTGACGCATCCGCGGCAGGCGCGGCGGCGGCAGGAGCATCGGCAGCCATCGGCGCAGCAGCCTTCGGCATATCGGCAGCCATTGCAGCGGCGGCGATGCCGAACGTCAACAACGCAGAGGTAATCAAAGTTCCGGACTTATTCATGAGGTCTCCAAACGGTGGTATTGACAAGCGCTTCGAAGAATACGCTTCGATTCCAGCATTTCTTCCGAGATGAAGATCATTTCACAAACGCTTAAGTTTGCTCCTTCGAGCGCTGCCCCCGCGACCGCCGGACATGCCAAACGAGATATATGACAATGGCGGTATTGGCCACCAGGACCGCCGCCTTGCCGATATTGGGTCTGAAAAACAGCTCCCACATCTCGAGCGGGATCAACGATGCCGTGATGATGGTCGTCAGCCACTCAGCCCAGCGCAGCTCCATCCAAAGGCCGATGCCTTCGGTCGCAAACACGGCGGCATAGGCGAGCGTCACGATCCGCAGCGCATGGACTCGCGACGCGCTCAAGCCGCTGAACCATTCCAGCAACCCGGTCACCACCTTGTGCTCGAGGCCGAGGGGGCGCGCCGAGGCCCAGGTCACCAGCTTGGCGATGAGCGAGGCGTCGCGCAGGCGGACTTCCCAATAGGCCAAGGCCAGCAGCAGCAGCACCTTCACCAGCTTGTAGACCGCGATGGTGCGCAGAACGTTGAAGCGCGGCGCGTGCGCCGGCCGGGCATCGGTTGTCATTGAAGGCTTAGGCCTGACCCGCGGGCGGCTGGAACTCCAACGTCGCATCGAGCAGCGCCGGGATGTCGAAAACCGCCCTTTCATTGTCTATGACCAAGGGAGCAACGCCCGCCGCCGCGACCAGCGCAGCCGGGACTTGAATACGGTCGCGCTCGCGGGTGACGGTCCAGGTCTCCAAGCGTTTGTCTTGAAACGCCAAGTTGAGGGCTCCCCAGCGCAGCAACGCCGCGCGCGCCAGCGGCGTATCCCCGCCCCAATGCCGCTGCGCCAGCGTCAGGGCGGAACTTGCGGCAATCTCCCCGTGCGGCAGCGTCATCAGATCCTGGATGTACTTCACCATTTCATCCGGCGGAACGTGCAAGTCCAAATACGGCGCCGTCTCGGTCATGGGCGTCATTTTACCTTAAGTCGGATTCTCGAGACTGAACATGGCGTTCTCGTCATCGTAGGCGAAAGCCTCCGCGTATCGGCCCCAGCTCACGATGGCACGCAGGGATTGTTCCGCCGCCTCTTCGCTCATGAAGTCTTCCAGTTCATCGATGAAACGGCTCTTGCGCGCGGAATGAGAGGCACGTTCGTCCAAAACCCGCCGAATATGGGCGGCCAAGGGCACATAGGTCAGCAAATGGCGCAGAAAAATCCGCTTGCGCTCATCCAAGGCGGCGTGGGCGAACGCCAGTCCGTCCTCTGTCAGCTTCAAGTCGCCTCCCTCGAGCTCCGCGAAGCGCAGCAGTTGCAAAGTCTCCGCGACCGGAAACAACTCGTCGATCTCCATTTGCAAGTCCGAGGCAATTTCCGGCAAATCGGCCTTGCCGCTGAAGGGCGTGGCCGCGACGGCTTCCATCAGGCCCGCCAGCAGGTTCGAGGACACGTGCGGCAATTGGCTGCCTATCCCCAGGCCGGGGAAGCGCTCTTGGCGGGCGCTGGTTCCGCTCTGCGGACGCGTGGTCATCTCCACGTAAATTCGCTCCACCAGCTCGCGAAAGCTCGGGTCCAGGCGGTTTCGCGGCTGCGGCAGGGACACCTTGATTTCACTTAATATCCTGCCGGGATTGCTGCCGAACACCAGGATGCGATCGCACATGAGTACCGCCTCCTCGATATTGTGCGTCACGAGAATGACGCCCTTGATGGGCATGCGGCCCTCCGCCCATAAATCGAGGAAATCGGTTCGCAACGTCTCGGCGGTGAGCACATCCAGCGCGGAAAACGGTTCGTCCATGAGAAGAATGTTCGGATGAACCACGAGCGCACGCGCGAAACCGACGCGTTGCCGCATACCGCCCGACAGCTCGCGGGGATACGCCGACTCGAACCCGTCGAGGCCGATGAGATCGATCGCCGCCAGCGATCGCTTGCGGATGTCGGCCCGCGGCATGCGCTGCGCCTCGAGGCCGAGTGCGACGTTTTCAAACACCGTGAGCCAAGGGAACAGCGCAAAGC
>JBARBX010000133.1:0-2708 GCA_049793535.1 Steroidobacteraceae bacterium
CTGTATAGCAGCCACATCGTGTTGCGATACAGCAAAAATTTAGTGACATAGGTCTTGAAACCGCCGAATCTGACGCTATTATTAGCAGCCACAGGTAGAGAGTGCTAACAACCCTCTGCTTTTTACAAACCCCGAATTCCAAGCATTAGGAGTCTTGTCTTATGAAGATTCGTCCCCTTCATGACCGCGTGATCGTGAAACGAGAAGAGGAAGAGCGAAAGTCGCCCGGCGGCATCGTGATTCCGGATTCAGCCACCGAGAAGCCGATCTTCGGCAAAGTGGTCGCCGTCGGCAAGGGCAAGATTTTGGAGAACGGCGAGATTCGCCCGCTGGACCTCAAGGTCGGCGACAAGATTCTTTTCGGTAAGTACAGCGGCACCGAAGTGAAAATGGATGGCGATGAACTGGTTGTCATGCGTGAAGAAGACGTCATGGCCGTGGTCGAAGGCAAGTAATTCACTTCCGCTAACACTTCCCGCATATCAATTTATAGAGGTATCAGCAAATGGCAGCTAAAGACGTACGCTTCAGCGACGACGCTCGTGCACGCATGTTCAAGGGTGTGAATGTTCTGGCGAATGCCGTGAAAGTCACACTGGGCCCCAAGGGCCGCAACGCCGTGCTCGACAAGAGCTTCGGCGCCCCCACCGTCACCAAGGACGGCGTCTCGGTCGCGAAAGAGATCGAGCTCAAGGACAAGTTTGAAAACATGGGCGCGCAGATGGTGAAGGAAGTTGCTTCCAACACGTCGGATGAAGCCGGCGATGGCACCACCACCGCCACCGTGCTGGCGCAAGCCATCATTCGCGAAGGTCTCAAGTCGGTCGCCGCAGGCGCCAACCCGATGGACCTTAAGCGCGGCATCGACCAGGCGGTCACTGCAGCGACGGAAGAGCTGAAGAAGCTGTCCAAGCCCTGCAAGGACCCGAAGGCGATCGCACAGGTCGGCACGATCTCCGCGAATTCCGACGAGAGCATCGGCAAGACCATTGCGGATGCGATGGCGAAGGTCGGCAAGGAAGGCGTGATCACCGTTGAGGAAGGTTCGGGTCTCGACAATGAGCTCGAAGTGGTCGAAGGCATGCAGTTCGACCGCGGCTACCTATCGCCGTACTTCATCAACAATCAGCAGGGCCAGAGCGCCGAGCTCGACAAGCCCCTGGTTCTTCTGGTGGACAAGAAGATCTCCAACATTCGCGAATTGCTCCCCCTGCTGGAAGCCATTGCGAAGGGCGGCCGTCAGCTACTGATCGTCGCGGAAGATGTGGAAGGCGAAGCGCTGGCCACGTTGGTGGTCAACACCATCCGCGGCATCGTCAAGGTCGCCGCCGTCAAGGCGCCGGGCTTCGGCGATCGTCGCAAAGCCATGTTGCAGGACATTGCCATCCTCACGGGCGGCACGGTCATCTCCGATGAAGTCGGCCTCACCCTCGAGAAGGCGACCCTGAATGACTTGGGCGAAGCCAAGAAGATTTTGGTGGAGAAAGAGAACACCACCATCATCGACGGACACGGCAAGGCCGCGGACATCAAAGGCCGCGTCGACAGCATTCGCGCCCAGATCGAGGAAGCGACTTCAGACTATGACAAGGAAAAACTGCAGGAGCGCGTTGCCAAGCTCTCCGGCGGAGTTGCCGTGATCAAGGTCGGCGCCGCGACCGAAATCGAAATGAAGGAAAAGAAGGCCCGCGTCGAAGATGCGTTGCACGCAACCCGTGCCGCGGTCGAAGAAGGCGTGGTTCCGGGCGGCGGCGTCGCTCTGGTGCGTGCGCTCAAGGCCATCGAGAAGCTGGTCGGCAAGAACGAAGATCAGACCACGGGCATCAAGATCCTGGCCCGCTCGATCGAAGAGCCGCTGCGGCAGATCGTGGCGAACGCCGGCGAAGACGCCGCGGTGGTGCTGAACCGGGTCCGCGAGGGCAAGGGCACGTACGGCTACAACGCTGCAACGAGCGAGTACGGCGATATGATCGAAATGGGCATTTTGGATCCCACCAAGGTGACGCGTCTGGCTCTGCAGAACGCCGCCTCGGTAGCGGGCCTGCTGCTCACGACGGAAGTCATGATCGCAGAATCGCCCAAGGACGAAGAGCATGCACATGGCGGCCCGGGCGGCGGCATGGGTGGCATGGGCGGAATGGACATGTAATACCGGCCACCGCCGGAATTGTCGAAAGAGAGCGGACTTCGGTCCGCTCTTTTTTTTGTGGCAGTATTGGCGCTCCATCCTGCGGAGCGAGAACATGCCGGCGCTACCGTTCATATTGCTTGCCGCCGTCATCCAGGGTTGGTCGCTGTATGGGCTGCATCACTCGCTCGAGTTCCATCATTGGCCCGCGACGAACCAGGCGTGGTTGATGGCGCTCTATGCGCTGGCGGTGTTCGTTCCTCTTACCGTGCAGATGCTGGCCGATTGCGCACGCCGGGCGCCGATGTGGCGGATGGTGGCGATTCTCGCGGCGGGCTATTTCTATTTCGGATGGCATCACGGGGCCGCCGTTTTTCCCGCAGGGCCCGAACTCATCCGCGGCGCCGACGAATACTTTCCCTTTGCGCTCGTGTCGATCGTTTTGTGGTTGATGGCGCTGCCCTTCGCCCAGGTCCGGCTGGCGACGGGACGCTGGGCGATTCAATATCCCGCGCTGTTCGCCAATGCCTGGCGCAACAAGCTGACCCTGGCCGAGGCGGCACTGTTCACCGCTCTATTC
>JBARBX010000134.1:0-6518 GCA_049793535.1 Steroidobacteraceae bacterium
CGCCTGGGTTGGCCCCTTCGGGCCGCCGCGCGCCGCCACGCAGGCGGTGCATCGCTCGCCATCGCGGCGCCCGCGGATCAGTTGTTCCTGGCCACCGAAGTGAACGAGTGGGCGCTGTGCGCGGCGCTCCTCGAGCGCGACCCCAATCGTTGGCGCGGCCTCGAAGAGGCATTGGTTGCGGAAGCGTTGCGGGTCGCCGAGGACGGCATGAATGCCTCCGCGGCGACTTCGCCCCTCCTCGAGGAAGCGGCGGCGATCGCCCGCTTTCTGCGCCTCGCCTCCTTGGAGGCTCAGCCGAAGCTTCGGGCTCTGCTCGATGCCGCCGCGACATGGAGGCTGCCGCATGTGGCCGATGAGTCGCAGCTCACTCTCGGCGCCGGCGTGGGCGGCCGCGATTTCTCGATGCGCGATCTGCCCGATGTCGCGCAGGTCCCCTGGCACGAACTGCGGGATATCCCCACTGTCATCGTCACTGGTTCCAACGGCAAGACCACCACGGTACGCCTGCTCGCCGCCTGCGCACGGAGCCACGGCTGGCACGCAGCATACAACTGCACGGACGGTGTGTTTCTCGACGATGAAGCGTTGGTGCTGGGAGACTATTCGGGGCCCGCGGGCACGCGCAGAGTGATGCGCGAGCGGCGCGCCGAGGCGGCGATACTCGAAACAGCGCGGGGCGGCATCTTGCGCCGCGGAATCGCGGTATCGCAGGCCGATGCCGCCGTCGTTACCAATGTCAGCTCCGATCACTTCGGTGAATACGGCATCGACGACCTGGCCGGACTCGCCGCGGTGAAGCTCGCGGTCGGGGGAGTCGTCAAGCCCGGCGGAGTTCTGGTCTTGAACGCCGACGATGCGGAACTACGCGCGCAAGCGGACCGGCTGCCGCGACGCTTCGGCCGTGAGCTGCCGTTGGCTTGGTTTGCCGTGGGCCCGGACCAGGAGCGGCTGCGCGGCTATGGCTCGCGAGGCGCCTCGACCTGCGGAGTGCGCGAAGGACGCCTGGTTCTGCGGCACGCGGGGACGGAACACGATCTCGGTTCGATCGCGGCCATGCCCTTGTCGATGGACGGGATTGCCGCTTACAACATCGCCAACATGGCGGGCGCCGCGCTGGCGGCAGCCGCCCTCGGCATCGCGCCGGCGACGATCGCCGCGGTGTTTGCGCGTTTTGGCTCCCTTCTCCAGGACAACCCCGGGCGCATGATGCGTTTCGACCTGGCGGGAGTGACGGTGCTCGTCGACTACGCGCACAATCCCGACGGCCTGCGCGGTCTTCTCAATGTGGCCGAGCATCTACGCGGCGGGACCGGACGGCTCGGATTGATACTCGGCCACGCCGGCAACCGCTCGGACGCCGATATCGAGGAATTGGCGCAAGCCGCCGCCGAGTTTCAACCGGACCTGGTGGTCGTCAAAGAAGACGAAGAGCATCTGCGCGGCCGTGCGTCCGGTGAAATCCCGCGCATCATCCGTGCGAAGCTGAAGAGTCTGGGGTTGCCGGACTCCGCACTGTCCGTCGCGATGAGCGAAGTGGCGGCCGCGCGCCGCGCCCTCGACTGGGCGCGCCCCGGCGATGTGCTCGCACTGCCGGTGCATTCCTCGAAGGCGCGCACCGCGGTCGTCGAGATGCTCAACGCGACTCGCTGATCGCCCCGCGGCTGCCGCCGTAGTACGCGGCACCTAGTTAATCTGTTGGCGCAGCCGCAGCCAGTTCTCGCGAGCCTGACGACGCTCCTCTTCCAACCAGGGTGACTGAACGTCAATACTTCTTCCCTCGCTCCGCTCTCTCGCAACATCCGGTTCCGACACCTTGTCGTCGGCATCCGGAAAAGATGCATCGAGACTAAACACGCGCTTGACGGCTTGCACAAAGAGTTCGGCCTTTTCCACCGCGCCTGTGGCGGTCTGCGGATCGATTTCTACCCCGGTGTAGTCCGCCTTTATCCTAAGTGATTCCGTCCTACTAAGTTCGGCGCCGAGATCCGGATCGAATTGTCCCGATTGCACCGCGGATCGCCAAAACGCCTCGCTGACTCCGCCGTGCGTGCGGGGCATTTCTTCTTCGGCAATTCCGCTGCGCAACAGCGCCACTCGCACGATGTCGAACATCGCGTAATAGCTTCTATTGACAGCAGTGTCACAGTCGCCGTCCCTCAATGCGAGCGCCGCGCTCTTGAGCGCGCGTTCGCTCTTGCGAATCAGGGTATGCGCGAACGATGTACTCCTCACATGACGATCCCTTCCCGCTCGACGCTTCTGAGGAATCCCGGCTTTGGGAATCCATCCGGATGCAGCCAATCTTCTACGGCTATCGTGACCGGCTGGATCATGATCCCCGTGTCGAGATACACGTACCATGCAAGTCCAGCCAACATCCTCAACGTTTGCCCATCGTTGCCGCGTTCGTGCAAGATCAGCGCGAGATCCGCATCGCTGCCGGGCTTGTGTTCGCCACGCGCCCGGGAGCCGAATAATATTGCCCGATCGAGCCGTATATCAGCGGGAATCCGCGCGAGAAAATCGCGCACTGCGCTCTCGGTATCAGGATCCAGATACTTCATATGCCATTTTGTGCGCAACGTCGGATGTATGGCAACCCTCCAAAATTTGCCCGGTCGTGCAGGAATCCAAACGGCAAGAAACCAGGCCTCGCACGACCGCGCGGAGGGGTCGCGTGCTGACCGCTACCCGTGGGAGAGTGAGACTGCGCCGCTCCGCTCAGGTCTCGGCAACAACCGATTCATTTCATTCTTGACGGCGGCGTAACATTCGCACGCGTGGGATTGCAAACCGGTCCGGTCCAATACGTCAATGTGGCCGCGTCGATAGCGGATGAAACCGGCCTGCTGCAAGTGCCCCGCGGCTTCGGTGACGCTTTCGCGGCGCACACCCAGCAGGCCGGCGACCAAATCCTGCGTCATGGTGAATTGCTGGGCAGGGAGCCGGTCCATTGTCCACAGCAGCCAGCGGCTGAGCTGTTGTTCGACCGAGTGGTGGCGATTGCACGCGGCCGTCTGACAGGTCTGGGCAATCAGCGCCTGCGTGTAGCTCAGCAGCAGATGCCGCAGGACCCCGCCGCGCACGAATTCCTGTTTGAGGAGACTGCGCGCCAGCCGGTAAGAGTGACCCGCCGTGCGCACGACCACGGAGCTGGTCGTGGTATTGCCGCCCATGAACAGCGGCATACCGACGATGCCTTCGGGGCCGACGCCGGCAATTTCCGATGAGGCACCCGACCGCGTCACGTAGAGCAGGGAGACGATCGCCGTGATCGGGAAATATGCGTGTTCCAATTGCCGGCCGGGCTCGCACAGTGCCTCGCCGAGACGCAGTGGGACGAGTTCGAGCCTCGCGCAGAAGCGCGCGAATTCGTCGGCCGGCAGAGCGGCCAGCAGATGATTCTGCCTGGGGTTGTAAGCGACGGACAAGGTGGGTACCCGGGGGTGTTGCTCAATGCCCCGCGGTCACTTCCACGCCGATTCCGCGGTAGCCGAGGAATCGGCAGGCGGTATTGAACATGGGCTCGCCGCTGACCCGGAACTGCTGGCGCGAACCATCCGGATTGGTCCGACTCAAGGTGAAATCGAGAAAAGGCTGCCGTGCATCGATCTTGTGGTTCAGCGCCGCCCGCTGCGATTCGTCCCACCCGCTGGTCGAGACAGATGTCGCATCACCCGCCAATGAGGCCACGCGGATGCCGAGCATGTCCAGGACCGGGCCGGACACCTTGGTAAAACTGCCGGTCTCATCCTGCTCCCAGTACCAATCGGAGGCGAGTTCGGTAAGGCTGCGGTAGCGCGCCTCACTCTCGCGCAATTCGGCGGTGCGCTCCTTGACGGTCTCCTCCAGCACGGCGTTGAATTGCTCGAGCTGCCGATACAGCAGACGCACCTCGATCATGTTGTGAATGCGGGTTTTTACTTCCACGAGATCGAAGGGCTTGCTGATGAAGTCCTTGGCGCCGGCCTGCAATGCACGCAGCTTATGTCCCGGCTGCGCGGTGAGCACGATGACCGGCAAGTAAGCGTCTGCCTCATTGGTCTCGAGTCCTTCCATGACCTGGAATCCGTCCATGCCCGGCATCTGCAAGTCGAGCAGAATCAGGTCATAGCGGTTCTTGCGATGCAAGGCACAGACTTCGAGCGGGTTCATCGTCGCCGTCACGCTGCGGTACCCGGCCTCTGCGAGCATGCGCGTGAGCAACAGTACATTGGCGCTCTGATCGTCCACGACCAGAATGCGCGCTCCGAGAATGTCCCCGTCATCGATCATTGGGCGCCTCGACGGCCGGAGCCGCTGCCTGCCGGGCGACCAAAAACTCCAACGCCCTATCCAGGGTGTCGAAGAACTCATTGACTTTGATCGGCTTCGTCAGATAGCTAAAAAATCCCGCAGCGAGTCCTTTTTGAATGTCGGCCGGCATGGCGTTGGCGCTGAGGGCGATCACCGGGATGCTCGCGGTTTGCGGATCCTCCGCCAGAATGCCGAGCGCGAGCAGTCCGCTGATACCAGGTAGGTTGATATCCATCAGGATGACATCGGGCCGCTCCGCCCGCGCCTTTTCGATCCCGCGAATGCCGTCCTTCGCCACCAGCAGCCGGATATCCGGCCGCCGCTCCAGGAGCTTCTCGACCAGCATCAAGTTCGCCGGGTTGTCCTCGACGCAGAGCAGCGTGTGCAGCGGCGCATCCGTGTGCGCGTGCGCCGGTACCGCCGCCTTGAGTTCAGTCGCGGCCGCGATGAGGTGCGGCGCATGCGTCGGGTGCAACTCGATCCAGAACACGCTCCCCGTGCCGACCGTGCTCTCCACGCCGATTTCCCCGCCCATCAACTCGACCAGCCGCTTGCTGACCACGAGACCAATGCCTGTCCCCTCTTCGCTCCCGGACTCCTGCCCGAGGCGATTAAAGGGCTGAAACAGCAGGGCGAGCTTCTCCGTTGTCAACCCGTAGCCGGTGTCATGCACGCTGATTCGCGTGCGCTGCGTCGGGCTCGTGGTGCAAATCACTTGCACGGTTCCGCCGGCTCGATTGTACTTGATCGCGTTGGACAGCAAATTGATGAGAACCTGTTTGAGCCGGGTTCGGTCCGCCTTGACAAAGGGCGCATCCTCCAGGAGGGGGAAGGTCAGTCCGACACCGCTTTTCGTTGCCAAGGGTTCGATCATGCCGCGGCAATCGTGCAGAACGTCCGCGAGCGAGGTCGGTTCGCGCGACAAGGACAGCTTGCCCGACTCGATCAGCGCGAGATCGAGAATCTCGTTGATGAGTTCCAGAAGGTACCAGCCCGCCTGGAGAATCTGCTCGATGCTCTGCCGCTGCGACGGCGTGGGCGGCGGCGACCCCGATTCCATGAGCTGGGAAAACCCAAGAATCGCATTCAACGGAGAACGCAGTTCATGGCTCATGTTCGACAGGAAATCCGACTTCGCGAGGTTGGCCTTTTCCGCCGCCTGCTTGGCGCCCTGCAGCGCGAGGTTCGTCTCCTGCAGCGCCCGGTCGAGAATTTTCCGTTCGGTGATGTCCCGGGCCGACGCAAACACTCCCTGCAGGGTGCGGTCGCGATCGTAGAACGTGGTGGCGTTGTAGGACACCACCGTTTCCTTGCCGTCGCGGGCGCGCGCGGTAAGCTCGTAGTCGGTGAGCTTGGTTTCACTCAACACCCGTTTGATTCCGGCCTCGGCACGCACGGCGTCGGTGAAGTAGTTCTTGAACGGCGCACCGATCAACTCGTCGCGCGAACAGCCGGTCAGCGCCTCCATCTGTTTGTTGACGTCGGAAATGATCCCGGAGGGGTCTGTCGCAATGAGCGCATCGATGTTCGATTCAATGAGAGAACGGGTGTAGAACTGCTGGTCGCGCAGCCGCTGGTCGAGCCGCTTCTGTTCGCTCTCGAATCGGTTGCGCAGCGTATTGTCGGTGCCGATGAGCAGGTATCCGATGATAACCTCGTGCGAGTCGCGCAGAGCCGTGACCGACACCATGGCCGGCAGGCGGCTGCCGTCCTTGCGGATATAGGTGATTTCGTAGATGTCCTCGATGCCGCGCGAGGCTTTGAACACCAGGGCATCGAATCCTGGCTCGATCGGCGTGGCCAACTCCGCGCTCAGCAGCTTGGCTCGCGCGATCACTTCCAGCGGATCGGAGATGTCCGCGGGCGTTATTCTGTTGGTAACCTCCGCCGCCGTGTAGCCGAGCATGCGTTCGGCACCCACGTTGAATATCTGAATGACGCCGTTGGCGTCGGTCGCGATGCTCGAGAAATTCGCGCTGTTGAATATCGCCCGCTGCAGCGTCGGGACGATGTCGGCCCTGACCTGCCCGGGCGCATCCTTCACGAGGCACGGGCCGCCGTCTTCAGCTCTATCTAGCAGCATGCCGGCATCTTCCACCGTACGCGCCGCCGCGTCCGTGCGCCAGCGTACATAGGCCGTGGCGCTTGTGTCAGTACGCTACCGCACGGCCCGGCCGCATTGGCGGGCGCATAATGTCGCCGCGAATTACACACTCCAAAAC
>JBARBX010000135.1:0-1962 GCA_049793535.1 Steroidobacteraceae bacterium
GAACACGGCGCCATGCGCGGTGTCTGGCTCGCCCTGCGCCGCCTCCTGCGCTGTCATCCCTTTCACGAGGGCGGCTACGACCCGGTGCCTGTGCCGCACAAGAGAACAATCAATGCCTAATATCCGCATCGCGTTGTGGGGCACGCTCGCCGCCGTCCTGTTCTACGGCTATCAAGTCTGGATGCACGACTATCCGGCGTCGGGCGCGCCCGGCAGCGCCACTCAATCCATTCCCGGCAGTGCCAATTCCCTCGGCGAATCCCTGCCGCAGGCGGCGAGCAGCGCCGCGCCGACGACTGAAGCGCCGGCTGCCGCGACTCCCGCTCCCGCCGCGATAACCGACACACCCTCCGCACCCGCGGTCCCCGCCCAGGATTCCTTTGCGGCGGCTCCCGCCAGCGGCGCGCTGCACGTGCTCACGGATGTACTCGATGTCACCATCGATTTGAAGGGCGGCGAGCTCGATCAGGCCGACCTGCTGAAATATCCGCTGCGCAAAGATACGCCGCATGTTCCGGTCAGGCTCTTGAGCCGGGATCCGCCGGACTCGCTGTACCTGCTGCAAACCGGCCTGATCGGCGGCGCCGGCGAGTCGGCGCCGACGCATCTGGCAACTTGGGTCTCGGCGCAAAAGTCCTTCGTGCTGGAGAGCGGCGCGCAGGAGCTTCGCGTCCCGTTGACATGGACGGACGGCAACGGATTGACGGTGACCAAGACCTTCGTGTTCAAACGCGGCTGGTATGCCATCGACCTGATTTACGATGTGCGAAATACCGGCGCGACGCCGCGCAAGCTCGCGCCCTATTCGCAGATCCTGCGTCACTGGGAGCATCCATCACGCTCCTACTTCGACGTCGAGACCTACTCGTTCAAGGGACCGTCGGTCTACGACGGTTCGAAGTCGCGCGACTTGAATGTCGAGAGCGAGTCCGACAGCAAATTCTCCGAAACCATCACCAATGGCTGGCTCGCCTCGCTCCAGCATCAGTTCGTATCGGCGATCGTCCCCGGCCCGGATCAGCCCTACAAGTACCAGCTCGCGGTCCGCGGCAAGGAATACCTGCTGAGCGCCACCGGACCCGAGACCCCGGTGGCCGCCGGCGCATCCGCGCAATTCCGCGAGAAGATCTTCGTCGGCCCCAAGCTACAGTCGCAGCTGGCCGTGACCGGCCCGCGCCTCGAGCGCACCGTCGACTTCGGTATTCTGACCGTGCTCGCGCAGCCTCTGTTCGTGGCGCTCAACTGGGTGCATGGGCTCACCGGCAATTGGGGCTGGGCCATCATCATCGTCACGGCCCTCATCAAATTGATCTTCTATCCCTTGAGCCAGGCGAGCGGCCGTTCCATGGCCAAGATGCGCACCGTCGCGCCGCGCATGAAACAGATCCAGGAGACCTTCAAGGACGACCGCGAGAAATTGGGCCGCGCCATGATGGAGCTCTACAAGAAGGAGAAGATCAATCCGCTGGCGGGTTGTCTGCC
This sequence comes from Steroidobacteraceae bacterium, assembly GCA_049793535.1. Classification (GTDB taxonomy): domain Bacteria; phylum Pseudomonadota; class Gammaproteobacteria; order Steroidobacterales; family Steroidobacteraceae; genus Bog-1198. Next base: position 1,483 of record JBARBX010000135.1, read on the forward strand.
CATGCTGGTGCAGATTCCATTCTTTATTTCGTTCTATCGCGTGCTGCTCGAGAGCGTCGAAATGCGCCAGGCGCCGTTTCTGCTCTGGGTCAATGACCTCTCCTCGCGCGATCCCTTCTTCGTGCTGCCGTTGTTGATGGGCGTCGCCATGTACGCGCAGTTCAAGCTGAATCCGCCGCCGCCCGATCCCATGCAGGCGAAGATCATGCAGTTCATGCCGCTGATCATGACGGGAATGATGGCGTGGTTCCCCTGCGGTCTGGTGCTCTACTGGACGACCAATACCCTGTTGACCATCTTGCAGCAGTGGCGCATCAATCAAGTGGTGGAAGCCGAGGCCTCGAAACCGCGGACCTAGGAGCCTGTCTGAACGCTCCGCGTGGCCGCGACCGTGACGGATTTGCCTTCAATCGAGGCGGAGCCGACGAAGTTGGGTTAGATCCCAATAAGGAGGCGACAACGATGAGTGAAGGCAAATCC
>JBARBX010000136.1:0-9514 GCA_049793535.1 Steroidobacteraceae bacterium
CCCTTGTCGCGCGCCAGCGGCAGCGAAAGCTTAGGGAAGCTGCTTTCGCGTCTCGCGCTGTTGCGCACTCCCGAGGAACTGAAGACGCCGGCGCTGGTGGCGCGGCGCCGGCAATTGGTGCGTGAAGCCGTGGTACTGCCGGACGACGGGCTGCGCCTGCTGGCGCGCGACCGCGGATCCCGGCTTACCCATATCAACGGCAATCTGGCGAGACCTCCGGATCGGCGCGGCCATCCGGATCCCTTCGCCTTCACGGCGGAACAGAAATTGAAAGATGCCCGAACCCTCGATGAAGCGCTGGCGTGGCTCACACCCGTCGAGCGCGTCGAAGTCGCGGGGGAAGCGCGCCTGCTCAATGAACTCGCACTGCTGCCGGACGCGGAGCACCCCCTGTTTCTGATTTGAAGGAAGGGAAAAATGGTTCGACGACGCACGATATTGAAGTCCGCGGTGGTGCTGGCGGCCGGCCAATGGGGCCTTTCCGAATTCGGCGCCGCGGCCACCGCCGCCCCGCCGCCGAGCCGCCCCTTCGACTACGCCTGGCTCAAAGGCCAGGCCCGCAACCTCGCCGGCAGCGCCTTTCAGCCGTCGCAAGATACGCTGCCGCCGTCGATGGCGAAGTTGAGCTACGATCAATTTCAATCGCTGCGGTTTCGCGCCGAGCACGCGCTCTGGGCCAATGCCGGCCTCGCGTTTCGTCTGCAGTTCTTCCACGTCGGCCGCAGCTTTGCCGAGCCGGTGAGGCTCTACGAAATCGTCGACGGCCAGGCGCGCGAGATCGTCTACAACCCGGCCATGTTCGAGTTCGACAAGGCCGGCATCGATCCGAGGGTGATGCGCGGCCACGTGGGATTCGCGGGTTTCCGCGTGCAGTTCGTCACCGACTGGCGGGACGACGTGGCCGCCTTCCTCGGTGCCAGTTATTTTCGCGCAGTGGGCAGCGATACTCGGCAATACGGACTGTCCGCGCGCGCCCTGGCCGTCGACACGGCATTCCAGCGCCCGGAAGAGTTTCCGCGCTTCACCTCATTTTGGTTCGAGCGGCCGGCCAAGGACTCGGGATCCCTGACGCTGTACGCTCTCATGGATTCGCCGAGCATCGCCGGCGCACTGCGCTTCCAGATCGCGCCCGGCGGCACCCTGGACATGGACATCGACAGCGCGCTGTATCCGCGCAAGCCCATCGAGCGGTTGGGCATAGCGCCGCTCACCAGCATGTTCTTCTACGGCAAGAACGATCGGCGCGCGGCGAACGACTGGCGGCCGGAGATTCACGACTCGGACGGCATTTCCATGTGGACCGGCGGCGGTGAATGGATCTGGCGGCCCCTGACGAATCCGGCGCAATTGCATTTCAGCTCCTACGTGGACGAAAACCCGCGCGGATTCGGCCTGCTGCAGCGGGACCGCGATTGGGATCACTATCAGGACGACGGTGTCTACTACGATCGCCGGCCGAGCTTGTGGGTCGAACCCAAGCCGGGACCCGCCGGCGGCTGGGGCAAGGGCTCGGTGCAATTGGTGGAAATCCCGACGGTGGATGAAACCTTCGACAACATCGTCGCCTTCTGGAATCCGCTCGACAAACCCAAGCCCGGACAGGAGCTCCTGTTCGGCTATCGGCTGTACTGGGGCACGCACATGCCGTACGCGTCGCCGCTCGGGCAGACTCTCGCCACCCGCACCGGCATCGGCGGCACGGTGGGCCTGAAGCGCCAGTACTATTCAGAGCACTTTGCGGTCGACTTCGCCGGAGGGGAGCTCGGCGCACTCCCCAAGGACGCGCCGGTCGAGGCCGTCATCACCGCCTCGCACGGCCAGTCAGAGCACGTCACCGCTCACTATGTCGAGGAGTTTCACGGATATCGCGCGCTCTTCGACATCAGGCCGCCCGACGACGGCATCGAGCCCATCGATCTGCGGCTGTACTTGCGCGTCAACGGCAGGCCGTTGACCGAGACGTGGATCTATCTGTGGACGCCACCCTCCCTGAAGGATCGCAAGGCGGCGCTGACCTGAATCGCGGCCAACCGCGCCGCCCAACGCGCAGTCAACTAGGCGGCCAGCGGTGCGGCCATCTGCACCTGATTGCGTCCCAGGCGCTTGGCCACGTACACGGCCGCGTCCGCCTGGGCGATGAGATGCTCGCCCCAAACGCCCAGCGTGTCGCTGGTGGCCACGCCGATGCTGCAGGTCAGCCGGATCGGCTGGCCGAATCCGGCCACGCGCACCGCGGCAACCCGTTCCAGAATGCGCTGCGCGATGGGAATCGCCGCCGCGGCGTCGGCGCTGCTCAAGATCACGACGAATTCTTCGCCGCCGTAGCGGCCGATCACATCCGACTGGCGCAATTCCGCGTGGATGGGGTCGATGATGGCGCGCAGGCAGGCGTCCCCCGCCTGATGGCCGAACGAGTCGTTGATCTGCTTGAAATGATCGAGATCGATGAACAACAACGCGATCGGCAGACCGCGCGCCCGCGCTCGCAGGCAGGCCGCATCGAGCCGCTCGATCAGCGAACGGCGATTCAACACGCCGGTCAAGGGATCGGTCTGCGCCCGCCGTTCCGCCTCCGTCAGGGCGAGGCGCTGCGCCCGCAGCCGGTCGGCGACGCCGAGGGCGACCAGGATCGCCGCCGCCACCATGGATAGCGGCAACCCGTAGTAGTAAAGCAGAGTGCTCGAGTCCGTGTTGGGGACGAACAGGAAGCGCACCGCCGCCGTCATGGTGAAACCTTCCAGCAGGGTCCAGGCGATCAGGAACCAGCCGGCGGCCCGATTTCCGCGCCGCCACGCGATGAATGCCGCGATCATGGTGAACACGGTGACGGCGATGAACATGAGATTGCCGAGAGCCGTCACCCATGTCCCGAGGCCGATGAGCTTCACAAGATTGGCGATGGTGACGATGACGAAGCCGAGCGCGAACCAGCCGAACATCGCGTAGACCCGCGGCGAGAAATGCCTGAGGTCCGCTATCTCGCGTGTGAACAGACAGGCGGCCGCGCCGCTCAAGCCGGCAGGCACGTTCCACGCAAAGGAGCCGAGCGGCCGCGCATGGAGCAGCAAGGGCCAGTCGAATCCCTGGCCGGAGAGATAAGCCACATACAAGGCCTGCAGCAAGAACAGCGTCGCGTACAGGATGAAAAGCCGCTCCGCCAGCACGAACCAGATCAGCAGCGCGGCGAGTGCGACCGCCACGAGGGCGCCGAACGCCAGGGCGATCATCCGCGCATGCTCCGCGCCGCGCGCAAGCGTGCGGTCCAGACTCGAAAGGGAAAATCTCAAGGGTTCAGCGTCCCCGCCGGCGCCCTCGACGCGCGCGTACAACGGCTGGCCCAACCCGAGGCCCTCGAGAGTGAACACCGTGTCTTGCGTCCCACGAAATCCCGGTAGCTGGGTGGCCCGCGCCAACGGGACGGCCGCGCCGCCGCGCACCGTGTAGAGCCGCGCCTGCGTTTGCCGCCCCGCATGCATCACCACCACCGGGATGCCATCCGCTTCGGCAGGATCCGCAATCCCGAGCTTCAACCAAAACGCATCGCCGCCGCCTTGCGGCCGGCCGTTCTTGGTCGCAGTGAAGCGCTCGTCGAGCGAGCCGGCGGTCACCTCATCGACGCTCGCGACGCCGTTCCGTGGCGCGTACAGCACCTTGAGGTCGAACATCGAATCGGCGGCGCTCGCGCCAGCCGATAACGCGGTCCCGATGCCGGCGATGAGGCAGGCCAGGAGTCGCTTGCGCACTGCGTGCCGCGTGTCAGTACTGCCGCGACAACAGCCAGTGTGCGAGCGAGCGCAGCAGATCCGCACGGTCGCCGAAGGGCGCCAGCGCGTTGATCGCCTGACTGTGAAGAATCCGGACTCTTTGCAGCGAGGCCGGAATGCCGATGACGGCCGGATGGGTGGGTTTTGCCCGTTCGCTGTCCGCCCCGGTCGCTTTGCCCAACATCGATGCATCGCCCAGCACATCGAGCAGGTCGTCTTGAATCTGAAAGGCGAGACCCACGGTTGTGGCAAAGCGCGCCAGCGCATCATAAAGGCCCGCATCCTGCGGCAGCGCGCACTCGGCGGCCATCAACACGCTGGCGCGAATCACCGCCCCGGTTTTTCGCGCGTGCATGTCTTCCACCTGAGCGATGTCGAGCTGCATGCCCTTGACCGCCAGATCGATCGCTTGGCCTCCGGCCATGCCGAAGGTGCCGATTGCCTGGGCCAGCATGTCGATCAGCCGCAGCCGAATGGCCGGCGAAGCGGGCAGCTTGGGATCGCAGGCGAGGAGCTGAAATGCCAGCGGCTGCAGAGCGTCGCCCACGAGCAGCGCGGTCGCCTCGTCGAAGGCCCGATGGCAGGTCGGCCGGCCGCGACGCAGATCGTCGTTGTCCATCGCGGGCAAATCGTCGTGCACCAGGGAATACACGTGGACGAGCTCGATGGCGCAGGCCGCGGCCTCCACCTGGTCTTCCGACAACCCTAAGGCGCGGGCGGTCGCGAACAGCAATGCCGGCCGGATGCGCTTGCCGCCGCCCAAGACGCTGTAGCGCATGGCCTCGTGCAGCCGCGCCGGCACCCGGTCGGGGGGAGGAAGCCGCGCCGCGAGCGCGTCCTCCATGCGCCGCTGCCAGGATTCGAGCTGCACGGCGAATGCGTCCGAACCTGAGGACTCATCTTGCGCCCGAAGGCGCCGGTCGGCGGCGTCGTTCACGCGCGTGGACCGTCGTCGGACTCCCGGCTCACGCGCCCTCCCGGCTCGCGCGCTTGATCTCGCTGATCGGGATCTCGGCGACCGTCGGACTGCGCGCGGCGGCGGCGTAGTTGACCGGCAAATCCGGCGCCATCGGTCCGGAAACCTTGGGACCGCGCAGCCACACCTTCAACGCCTTGAGCGGATGGCTGAACGCGTCATTGACAGCGGTGCCTTCGAATCCGCAGTGCGCCATGCAGTTGTCGCAGCGCGGGTTCTTGCCGACGCCGTACTTGCCCCACTCCGTGTCGTCGATCAGCGACCGGTAGGTCGGCGCATAGCCTTCGTCGGAGAGCAGGTAGCAGGGCCGCTGCCAGCCGAATATGTTGTAGGTCGGATTGCTCCACGGCGTGCACTGATAGGTCTGGTTGCCGGCGAGAAAATCCAGGAACAGCGCGGAATGATTGAACGACCAGGACAGTCCGGACGAACGGCGGCGCCGGCTGAAAATCCCGCGGAATAGCTGCTTGCTGGCATTGCGCGCGAGAAACACGTCTTGCTTCGGCGCATGGTGGTAGCTGTATCCCGGCGACACCGTGATGCCCTCGACGCCGAGCCGGGTCGCGGTATCGAAGAATTCGGCCACGTCCTCGGGGTCCTCGCCATTGAACAAAGTACAATTGATGGTGACCCGGAAACCCTTGGATTTGGCCAACTCGATGGCCGCCACGGCCTTGTCGAAGACGCCCTCCTGACAGACCGATTCGTCGTGACGCTCCCGGTTGCCGTCCAGATGAATCGAGAAAGTGAGGTAGGGCGAAGGCTGGTATTCGTCGATGTGCTTAGCCAGCAAAAGCGCGTTGGTGCACAAATAGACGAATTTGCCGCGAGCGACGATACCGGCGACGATTTGCGGCATTTCCTTGTGGATCAGCGGCTCTCCGCCGGGAATGGACACGATGGGAGCACCGCATTCGTCGACCGCGCGCAGCGCCTCTTCGACGCCGACCCGCTTTTGCAGGATTTCCTTCGGATAGTCGATTTTCCCGCAGCCGGCGCAGGCGAGATTGCACTGGAACAGGGGTTCCAGCATGAGCACGAGCGGATAGCGCTTGTCGCCGCGCAGCTTGCGGCCCGCGATATATCGCGCGACCTTGTACATCTGTAGCAGTGGAATGGCCATGCGCTATCTTACCGCGTGAGGCGCCCTAACCCAATTCGGATTGCAATCCGAGCACCCTGAGGCGGTGATCCCGCCAGATCCTGGTCCATTCGAGTTTGAACCACGGTGTGAAGTTCCCGGTGCCGCCCGCCATTTCGCGCTGCAATGTCTCCGCAGCGATCCAGCGCCAGGCATGAATCTCCTCCGCATTGCTCTTGACCGGGTCGGTGCAACGCCCGATGAATACCCAACAAAGCTCGTTCTCGGCGCCCGTCTCGTCGAATTGCGCCTGGTATTGAAACTTGAACAGATAGTGCAGCGGGCAACGAATCCCGAGCTCCTCGAGGAGGCGGCGATGGATCGCCTCATCCATGGTTTCAGCGCGGCGCGGATGGCTGCAGCAGCTATTCGACCAAAACAGCGGCCAGAGACGCTTGCGCGCCGAGCGCTGCTGAATCAAAAGTTCCCCGTCATCATTAAATATCAGCAATGAGAACGCGCGATGCAGGATTCCGCGCCCCTGGTGGCACAGCGCTTTGCTCAGGTGTCCCACGCCCTGATCGGCCTCATCGACCAGAATCAGGAAATCCGAATCTGTTGTAGTATGGGCTGCGGCGGCACAGGGGCTGCCGTGAAGTTCATCCATGATATCCAACCCAATTTTCACGCGCCTGTACGGCGCCGCTCGTGCCCATGGACGGATGATAGCCGGCCGCGAAACGACTGCGCCAGTCTCTCGGGGGGCTGCCTGGTGTCGATAGCGGCGCATCCCGGGCTCATTTGGTGCGGCATCGCGCTCGCCTCGCTCGCCATGATGTACAGCGTCGCGGCGCTGCTCGCGGTGCGGATGCGGATTCTGCCCTCGCGATCCGCGGCGGTGGATGCGCCGCCGGTGACGGTGTTGAAACCGCTGTGCGGAGCGGAACACGAAATCTACCAGTGCCTGCGCTCGTTCTGCGATCAAGACTATCCGCGATTCCAGTTGGTGTTCGGCGTGTCCGATTCGGACGATCCGGCCATCGCCGTCGTGCACCGTCTGCAACGCGAGTTTGCGCACATCGACATCCAGCTCGCGGTCGACCGCAGGCGGCATGGCAGCAGCCCCAAGGTCAGCAATTTGATCAACATGATGTGCCTCGCGCAGCACGACTACCTGGTGCTGTCCGACAGCGATGTCAGAGTGGGGCGCGACTACCTGTCCAAAGTCGTCGCTCCCCTGCTGGATCCCGCCGTCGGTATCGTCACCTGCACGTATCGCGGCTGGCAGCGTCCCGGGCTCTGGTCGCTGCTGGGTTGTCTGTTCATCAATGAGTGGTTCACGCCGTCGGTGCGCGTCGCCGCCATGTCCGGATCGCGGGCGTTCGCCTTCGGTGCAACCATCGCCTTGCGCCGCGAGGTGCTGGCCGGCATCGGCGGGTTCATGTCGATCGCGAATCAACTGGCCGACGACTATCGATTGGGCGAGTTGACGCGCCGCATGGGATTGCGCACCGTGCTCTCGGATGTCGTGGTCGAGACCTGCGTCGATGAGCGCAATTTCGGCGAGCTTATAAGGCACGAGCTGCGCTGGCTGCGCACGATTCGTGCGGTCCGACCGATGGGCTATGCGCTCTCCTTCATCACTTACGGCGTGCCGGTGGCCGCGCTCGGCAGCCTGCTTGCGGCGGGCGCCGCGGCGTCGCTCGCCATGCTCGGTATCACAGCGACGGCGCGAATCATGCTACATTTGACGGTGCGCAAGCCGGGGTCGGCGTTGTCGCACATGCTGGTGCTTCCGTTCAGGGACACGCTCAGCTTTGCCCTTTGGGGTTGGGGATTCGTCACACGCCGCGTTCATTGGCGGGACGACCATTTTCAAGTGACTCGAGATGGTTCCGTCGAGTCGGTCGCGAGGTACTAACACCATGAAGACTCTGTTTCTGCATCCTCCTTCATTCGACGGCTTCGACGGCGGCGCCGGCGCCCGCTATCAAATGAAGCGCGAGGTCCGCTCTTTCTGGTATCCGACCTGGCTCGCTCAGCCGGCCGCGCTCGTCGAAGGCTCCAAGCTCATCGATGCGCCGCCGCACGATCTGAAATTCGAGGACATCGCTCCGGAGATCAAGAACCGCGACCTGGTGGTCATGCACACATCCACCCCGTCCTTCAAATCGGACGTAAAGACGGCCGAAATGATCAAGGCGATCAAGCCCGACATCAAGATCGGCTTCATCGGCGCCAAGGTCGCAGTCGAGCCGGAGAAGAGCCTCATCGCCGGGTCCGCGGTGGATTTCGTCGCGCGCAATGAATTCGACTTCACCATCAAGGAAGTCGCGGACGGGGTGCCGTGGAGCGGCATCAAGGGACTTTCCTACCGCAATGACGCAGGCATCATCGTTCACAACGAGGACCGCACGGTGCTCGAGAACATGGACGCCCTCCCCTGGGTGACGCCGGTCTACAAGCGCGACCTGACCATCGAGAAGTATTTCGGCGGGTACCTCAAGCATCCGTACATCTCGTTCTACACGGGGCGCGGCTGCAAATCCCGCTGCACTTTCTGCCTGTGGCCGCAGACGGTGGGCGGGCATCGCTATCGCGTGCGCTCCGTCGAGAACGTGGTCGCGGAGATGAAGTGGGCGAAGGAAGCCTTTCCTCAAGTGAAGGAATTCTTCTTCGACGACGATACGCTGACCGACAACCTGCCGCGCGTCGAGACGCTGGCGAAGGAGCTGGGCAAGATCGGCGTCACCTGGTCGTGCAATGCCAAGGCCAACGTCCCGCGCCGAACGTTGCAGATCATGAAGGACAACGGCCTGCGTCTGCTGCTGGTCGGTTACGAGTCCGGCAATCAGCAGATTCTGATCAACATCAAGAAAGGCATGCGGGTGGACTTCGCGCGCCGCTTCACCAAGGATTGTCACGAGCTCGGCATTGTCATCCACGGCACCTTCATCCTGGGTCTGCCGGGCGAGACGCGGGAGACGATTCAGCAGACGCTGGATTTCGCCAAGGAGATCAATCCCCACACGATCCAGGTCTCGCTCGCGGCCCCCTACCCGGGTACTTTCCTGTACCGGCAGGCCAAGGAAAACGGCTGGCTGTACAACGAGGAGATCGATCTTCTGACCCAGGAAGGCACGCAGATAGCGCCGCTCAACTACCCGCATCTCAGTCACGGCGAGATCTTCGATTCCGTCGAGGACTTCTACAAGAAGTTCTATTTCCGTCCCTCCAAGATCGCATCCATCGTGGCCGAGATGCTCGCGAGCCCCGAGATGATGAAGCGCCGCCTGCGCGAGGGTGTCGAATTCTTCCGCTTCCTGCGGACCCGGCAGGACACTGCTTGAAGCGATTGATCGTCACGGCGGACGATTTCGGCGCCGCCCTCGAAGTCAACGACGCCGTCGAGGCCGCGCATCGCGGCGGCATTCTCACCGCCGCGAGCTTGATGGTGTCGGCGCCCGCGGCGGCGGACGCGATCGCCCGCGCGCGGCGCATGCCCACGTTGCGCGTCGGCCTGCATCTCGTGCTGGTGGAAGGGCGGCCGCTGCTTCCCGCCGCCGCGCTGACTCATCTCGTGGGCCGGAACGGCGAGTTTCGTTCGGACATGGCGGCTCTCGGGGCCGTCATCTCGTTCAGCCGTCAAGCGCGGCGCGAACTCGCCGCGGAAATCACCGCGCAGTTCGAGGC
>JBARBX010000137.1:0-3884 GCA_049793535.1 Steroidobacteraceae bacterium
CGGGCTACGGCGGCAATGCGCTGCTCGGCAAGAAATGCCACGCGCTGCGGATCGCAAGCTGGCAGGCGCGTACCGAGGGCTGGCTGGCGGAGCACATGCTCATCGTCGGCATCGAAAACCCGCAGGGTGAGATTCATTACCTGGCCTGCGCCTTCCCTTCCTCCTGCGGCAAGACCAATTTGGCCATGCTGATCCCGCCGGCGAGCTACCCGGGCTGGAAGGTCTGGACGGTGGGCGACGATATCGCATGGCTGCATCCGGGCAAAGATGGGCGGCTGTACGCCATCAATCCGGAATCGGGGTACTTCGGCGTGGTGCCCGGCACCAATGCCAAGACCAATCGCAATGCCTACGAAATGATTCGCCGCGACACCATCTTCACCAATGTCGGCCTCACCGCCGACGATCGGCCGTGGTGGGAAGGTCTGCCCGAGGGGCAGCCGGCCTTCGACTGGCAGGGGCGGCCCTACGATCCGGCGCGGGGACCGGCGGCGCACCCGAACTCCCGGTTTACCGTCAGCGCCAAACGGAACCCCGGCTATTCGAAGCTGGCCGACGCGCCGGGCGGAGTTCCGATTTCCGCCATCGTGTTCGGCGGCCGGCGACGCACGCTCGCGCCGCTCGTGTATCAAGCCCGCAATTGGCTGCACGGGGTGCTGATCGGCGCCGGCGTTGCGTCCGAGACCACTGCCGCCGCCACCGACGCGGTGGGCGTCGTGCGCCGCGATCCCATGGCCATGAAGCCTTTCGCCGGCTACAACTTCGGCGACTACTGGGCGCATTGGCTCAATGTCGGGGCGAAGCTCAAATCCCCGCCGCAGATCTTCCACGTCAATTGGTTCCGCCAGGATCAGGCGGGCAAGTATCTATGGCCGGGATTCGGTGAGAACCTGCGGGTGTTGCGCTGGATCATCGATCGCTGCAAGGGCACCGCCGGGGCGCGCGATACGGCCATCGGCGGCCTGCCCAATCCCGCCGACCTGGACCTGCATGGGCTGAATATCGCTCCGGCGGCGGTGCAGGAGTTGCTGGCGGTGGACGCGGCGCTCTGGCAGGAGGAATTCGCCGGCATCGACAAGTATCTGAGCGAATTCGGCGACCGGGTGCCCGGCCCACTGAAGGCGGAACTCAAGAGTTCGGTGGAGCGGCTTCACTCCTCGCAGGTGTAGCGAATCACCTGGGACGAATTGCTGTCCGGCGCTTTGCCGAGACCGATCAGGCCCTCGCCTCGAATCTGCATCGAATCGCGACGCACGAAGGCTTCCTCGCCGTCCTTGCCGAGTACGAACGTGCCATTGGTGCTTTGATCGATCAGCATGAACTTGTTGCGGTTGATCTCCACCCGGGCATGCAGGCGCGAAATGAGGTTGCCCTTCACGACGAGATCGTTTTCCTCGGCGCGGCCGATGGTGATGTTGGCGCGGCCGTCGTCCACCAGCACCTCCTGTCCTTGATACCTCAAGCGCAGCCGCTGGGCCTTGTTCGCCCCGGCGCGCTCGCGCGAGGAAATGGCGATCGCGGGCACCATGCTGGTGATGTCCTCCGTCTGCCAAAGCACCTCGAACAGCGCGACTTCGCTGCTGCGCCCCTTCAAGGTGGCGATGTCGATTTGCCGCACGGAAGCGCGCCAGTCGCTCGACAGGCGCTCGACCATGGTGGCGGTGGTGATGATCTGGCCGGCCTTGGCCTGGCTGGTCATGCGGTTCGCGGTGTGCACGGCGGAGCCGAAGATATCGCGGTTCTCGAGGACCACGGGGCCGAAATTGCAGCCGATGCGGATGGCGACCGTCTGCTCGTCGACTTTGAGCTGGGGGTGCAGCACGATCTGCTTCTGCATTTGCGCAGCCGCGTTGAGCGCGTCATCGGCGGTCGGGAAGGTCGCCATGACCTCATCCCCCATGGTCTTGATGACCGTGCCGTGATTCTGGTCGGTCGCCGCCCGCATCACGTCGATACAGATACCCACCATGTCGCGCGCGCGCAGGTCGCCGAGCAGTTCATACAACTTGGTGCTGCCGACCACATCGGCGAATACGATGGCGACTTCTATTTCTTTGCCCATGCTTACGGCCATTATACTTAATCTGGTGCGGGCGCCTTAACGATTACGCGGCAATCCCCTGATTTATGATGGGAAGTGCCGAATATAGCGTCTCGGGCACGGCCCCCGGCCGCGCCGCGACTTCGGAGAGGAACCGCCGCCAGGCACGGGCGCCCTCGCGCCCGGCCATCAACCCGTGCATGTGCCGGGTGATCGAGTGCAGGCGTATGCCCCGGCGCGCGCAGACCTTCGCGTACGCAACCACACGCTCGATGATCTCCTGCGGCTCCGGGACCTGCCAATTGGGGTCGATCAAGGTCTGCTCGAGTTCGGCGAGCAGCACCGGCCGATGGTAGACGGCGCGGCCGAGCATAACGCCATCGACCCCCAGAGCCATGTGGTCGCGTGCCTCGGCCGCCCGCAACAGGCCGCCGTTCAGGATCACCTGCAAGTCCGGCCGCTCGCGCTTGAGCCGGTGGACGTAGTCGTGCTTGAGCGGCGGAATCTCGCGGTTTTCCTTGGGCGACAGGCCGCCGAGAATGGCCACTCTCGCATGGACGTTGAGTGCGTCAATGCCCGCGGCGGCGACCGCGGCGACGAAGGCGGCAAAGAACTCATAGTCGTCGCGATCGTCGATGCCGATGCGGCATTTGACGGTGACCGGCAACGCGGTCGCATCGCGCAGCGCCCGAACGCAATCGGCGACCAATGCGGGGCGCAGCATGAGACAGGCGCCGAAGGAGCCATTCTTGACCCGATCGCTGGGACAGCCCACGTTGAGATTGATCTCGGCGAACCCCGCTGCCGCGCCGATCTTTGCGGCCGCCGCCAGTTCCTTCGGATCGCAGCCGCCCAACTGCAGCGCGACCGGGTGCTCGGCCGGGTGATGCTCCAGCAGACGGCGCGCATCGCCGCGCAGCAGCGCAGTCGACACGATCATCTCGGTGTACAAGAGCGCGTGCGGCGAGAACAGGCGATGCACGTAGCGGCAATGGCAGTCGGTCCAGTCCATCATGGGGGCGACGGACAGTCTCCGATCGATCAAATCCCTGGGTTTTTCGTTTTCCATGCCTGGCGTTTCTGCGGGATTTCTGCGTATTGACGCGAGTTTACCTCAGTCCTTCCGACATGCGTCATACCAACGGTTCATAAGGAGGCGGGGTCAGACGTCTTGCCTTTCCCGTTTCACCCAGAACTGTACCGGGCGCGAGAGAAAGGCCTCCAAGTCAATTCCGTCGCCGCCCACCAACAGCGTTCGTTCGGGCTTGAACGCTGCTCGAAAAGCCATAAGCCCGGATCGGGCGTTGGGGGTCCGTCCACTCTTTACTTCGATGGCAGTTACCGCATGACCAGAGCGCACGATGAAATCCACTTCCACTCCCCGGTTGCGCCAATAGAACACTTCGCACTCCCCTGCCGCGGCCGCATTCGCCAAGTGCGCGCCCACTGCGGACTCGACGACGCGGCCCCAGTATTCATGGTTCGAAGCGGCTTCTTTCAGCGTGTAGCCAGATTGAGCCGTCATCAGAGCCGTGTTGAAGACTTGGAGCTTCGGACTCGATCCTCGCTGCCGAACAGGTTCTCCAGCGAACTTCTGCAGCCCACTCACCATGCCCGCGCCGGCCAGCAGGTCGAGGTAGTGCGCGAGGGTCGTGGAGTTACCCGCATCCTGAAGCTGTCCGAGCATCTTTGTATAAGACAATATCTGACCGGAATATCTGCACCCCACCTCAAACAATCGACGCAGCATGGCTGGCTTATCGACGCGCGAGAGTAAAAGGACGTCGCGTGATATCGTCGTTTCAATCAGCGAATCCAGTATATAGCGCTTCCAGCGCTGCTC
>JBARBX010000138.1:0-4400 GCA_049793535.1 Steroidobacteraceae bacterium
GGATGAGCCTGCCGCCTTGCAGCTCGTTCAATATCTCGGCGCGGGGCGCGCGGCGCTCGGTTGCCTGCCGGCGCTGGATACGGTGGTCTTCGAGCGCTTCTTCGACGAATCCGGCGGCATGCAGCTAGTCATCCATTCAACCTTCGGCAGCCGCGTCAACCGAGCCTGGGGTTTGTCCTTGCGCAAGCGGTTCTGCCGCACCTTCAATTTCGAATTGCAGGCCGCCGCGACCGAAAATCACATCGTGCTGTCGCTGACCCATGCGCACAGCTTCCAGCTAGAGGAAGCGGCGCGCTATTTGCACTCGAACACGGTGCGCCCGTTGCTGGTGCAGGCCTTGTGCGCGGCGCCCATGTTCGGGGTTCGCTGGCGCTGGGATGCGGGCATTGCGCTCGCGCTGCCGCGGTTTCGCGGCGGCAAGAGGATTCCGCCGCAGATCGCGCGCATGAATGCCGAAGATCTGCTGGCGTCCGTGTTCCCGGACCAGGTGGCCTGCGCCGAGAATCTACCGGGCGAGATCGAGATACCCGATCATCCGCTGGTGCGGCAAACCATCCGCGATTGCCTCGAGGATGCGATGGACATCGATCGCTTCGAGGCGGTGCTGCGCGGGCTCGAAAGCGGCGCCATCCGCGTGGTCGCGCGCGATCTCACCGAACCTTCGCCGCTGGCGCTCGAGGCGCTGAACGCTCGACCCTACGCCTATCTCGACGATGCGCCGCTCGAGGAACGGCGCACCCAGGCCGTGATGAGCCGCCGCTGGCTCGACCCCGACTCCGCCGCCGACATCGGTAAGCTCGACAGCGAGGCAATCGCGCGGGTGCGCGCCGAGGCCTGGCCTGACGCCACGACGCCGGATGAGCTGCACGATGCGTTGCTGTGGCTGACCTTCCTGACCGAGGCGGAAGTTCGCGGCAATGCGGCGTGGCCCCCGCTGATGGACGACCTCGCCGCGCAGCGGCGCGTGGCGCGAATCTCCTGGGAGGGAGCATCGGTATGGGCGGCAGCCGAGAGGCGTGCGCTGTTCGAGCCGCTCCCCGTGTCCGACGAATCCCTGATCGAGATCGTCCGCGGACGCCTGGAGGGCCTGGGGCCGGCGACTGCATTGGCGCTGGCGCAGCCGCTCGGCTTGCCCGCATCGAGGATAGACATCGCCTTAGGGCGGCTCGAAGCCGAGGGGTTTGCCATGCGTGGCCGATTCAGCCCGGGCCCGAGCATCGAGGAAGAGTGGTGCGAGCGCCGTTTGCTCGCGCGCATCCATCGCTACACCGTCAAGCGTCTGCGCGCCGAAATCGAGCCGGTGCTGGCACGCGATTTCATCAGATTCCTCTGTGAATGGCAGCGGGTGTTGCCGGAGTCGCGCATGCAGGGGTCCGATGCGCTGGCGGCGCTGCTTACTCAGCTCGAAGGCTTCGAGGCTCCGGCGGGCGCTTGGGAAACAGAGATCATCCCCTCGCGCATGGTGGAGTACGAGCCGCAGTGGCTGGATGAGCATTGCAGAGCGGGGCGGGTGGTGTGGGCGCGTCTTGCGGCGCGCGGGGCGGCGAATGCCGCCGACCCCGAACGCGGTCACGGTGCTTCGCCGATTCGTTCCACCCCCATCACGCTGCTGGCGCGGCGCAGTGTGCCGCAGTGGACGGCCATGACCGACCCCTCCGATCCCGCTCACCTCACATCGAAAGCCCGGGCGGTGGCGGAATTCATCCGGGAGCGCGGCGCTTCATTTTTCGACGAGATCGCCGAGCACGTGGGCATGCTGCCGGTGGAGGTCGAGGATGCGCTCGCCGAGCTCGTCGCGCTCGGCATGGTGAACTCCGACAGCTTCGCGGGCTTGCGCGTAATGCTGCTGCCGAGCGGCAGGCGCGCCAAGACGACTTCGTATGGCATGCGGCGCAAACGCCGACTGGCTCTGTTCGGAATGGCCGATGCGGGCCGTTGGGCGCTGGTGCGGCGGCCGGCGGCGGGTGCCGCGGGGCACGATGAGGAGGCCGTCGAACACATCGTGCGCACGCTGCTGCGCCGCTGGGGTGTGATTTTCTGGAAGCTTCTCGGGCGCGAGGCTGATTGGCTGCCGCCCTGGCGCGATGTGCTCATGTGCTGCCGCAGGCTCGAGGCCCGAGGCGAGATTCGAGGCGGGCGGTTCGTTGCCGGGTTTTCGGGCGAGCAGTACGCGACGCCCGAAGCCATTGGGCTGCTGCGCGACGTGCGCCGCAAGCCGCCGTCGCAGCACTACCTGTCAGTGTCGGCGGCCGATCCGCTGAACCTGGTCGGCATCATTACACCGGGTACGCGCCTCGCGTCGCTCTCCGGCAATCGGCTGCTGTATCGGGACGGGTTGCCCATGGCGACATACGCTGCGGACCAAGTTCATTTTCTCCAGGATCTTCCGGAGAAGGAGCAGTGGGAAGCGCAGACGGCGCTGTTGCGCCGTCATGCCTCCATTGCGCTGGGCGACTTGTCCCAGGAGCCCGTTTGAGTACTTCCCCGAGCCTCGCCTAGCATGGACCCGAGCCGAAAACGTCAAGGGGGCCGCGGCCGGCGGACCGAAGGAAACCGCGTTCCCCAGCTACCATGGGGCGAAGTCGCCAATCCCTACCCACCGATGGAGGTGCTCTCGGCGGATCAGCTCGAGGCCGTTCATCTGACATCGCTGCGCATCCTCGAGGAACTGGGGATGGAGGTGATGTCGGCGCGCGCGCTCGAGGTTCTCGCAAAGGGAGGCGCCGAAGTCGATCCGGCGACGCGCACGGTGCGGCTGGATCGAGGTCTGGTGGCGAGCGCATTGGCGGGCGCCCCCGCGGCATTTACTCTTACGCCGCGCAATGCCGGCAGACGCGTGAACTTGGGCGGCAACCGCCACTACTTCGGGCTGGTGGCGGGTCCGCCCAATGTGCATGATTTTGAGCGCGGGCGCCGAGCGGGGAATTACCGGGACTACTGCGATTTCATCCGCCTCGCCCATTACTTCAATACCATCCATCTGATCGGCAACCAGGTGTGCGCGCCCATCGAATTGCCGGCGAATTCGCGCCACCTGGATACTTATCGCGCGAATCTTCTGTATACGGACAAGGCCTTTCACTGCACGGCGATCGGCGCCGGACGCGCGCTCGACGGCATCCGGATGATGGCGATCTCCCGAGGCCTCGACCTCGAAGCACTGGCCGCGAGCCCCGGCGTCATCACCATTATTTCGGTGAACAGTCCGCGCCGCTTCGATGAGGCCATGTGCGAGGGTCTGATCGCGATGGCCGAACACGGTCAGGCAGTGGTCATCACGCCCTTCACCCTCATGGGAGCCATGGCTCCGGTGTCGCTGGCCGCGGCGCTCGCCCAACAAAACGCCGAGGCGCTCTTCGGCGTGGTGCTCGCTCAGCTAGTCAGGCCCGGCACTCCCGTCATGTACGGCGCCTTTACTTCGAACGTGGACATGCGCTCGGGAGCGCCGGCGTTCGGCACACCGGAGAACGCCAAGGCCAACATCGCCAGCGGTCAACTGGCTCGCCGCTACCGGCTGCCCTATCGCACCTCCAATGCCAGCGCCTCCAACATGGCCGACGCGCAGGGCGCCTATGAGACGGAGATGTCGCTGTGGGGTGCGATTTTGGGACACGGCAATCTGGTGTACCACGCGGCCGGCTGGCAGGAGGGAGGTTTGACCGCCTCATTCGAAAAATTCGTGCTCGACGTGGAGATGCTGCAGATGATGGTCGAGTTCCTCAAGCCCATTGCGGTCGACGAGCAGGAGTTGGGCTTCGACGCCATCAAGGGGGTGGCCACCGGCGGCCATTTCTTCGGCGAACCGCACACCATGGAACGCTACGAGCACGCGTTCTATCGGCCGCTCGTGTCCAACTGGCAGAACTACGAGAACTGGCAGCTCTCGGGAGCCAAGGATGCGACGCAACGGGCCACCCAAATCTGGAAGCAGGCGCTCGGCGAGTACCAGGAGCCGGCGATGGATCCGGCCATCCGCGAAGCGCTGGACGCCTACGTCGAGCAGCGCCGCGCAGCCATCGGCAGCGGTGAACCCTAGCCTGTCTGTCGGACAGGCTCTGCGCGGCTACTCTTCTTCCAAAGGGTAGGCCTCGACTCGTCCGACGCTGTGAATGGCAGCCTGCACCTCGGGTTTGGCAATCACTGCGCCGCGCTGGGTGTCCCAGTCGAGGTCCCGCGCCGTCCCCGGTGTAGGCGCGTAATCTTGAACATGCTCCAGGGCTTCTTCGCGCTGGTCACTGTCCCTCAACTCCTCAACCAACTCGTCCGCCGCCCGGTCCAATTGATTCACGGTAATCAATGCGCCTTCATAAGCCCAGGGCGCATCGGCGCGATGAGAATGCAGAAACCGCAACGCTCGCTCTACCTGCTTTTTGTTGCCCAATTGGTGGTAGGCATCCGCG
>JBARBX010000139.1:0-1865 GCA_049793535.1 Steroidobacteraceae bacterium
CAATCGGCAGAGCGGTTGCGGGCATCGATGTGACCGCGGGCGATTGGAAGATCGATTTCTCCGGCAACGTCAACGCATTTTACGTGGGCGCGAGCTGTGACGACAGCCCCAACGACACGGTCAGCGGCGGTCTGGCATGCACGGGTGGCGGCAAATCAGTTGCCGTGCGCAACGGCTTGTTGCCGGCAGCGTTGGTATTCAGCGCCACCACGCGGCAAGCCGACTTCGACATCGACGTGACCATTGGATTCTATCCCGGTATCAACAGTGTCGCCTTGGCCGGCGTCAACGGCGGAGGCAACCCCTCGGCCCTGCAAACTCCCGGGATCGATGCCCGCCAAGCGTTCTTCACGTTCGGCGACGCCAGTTGGGGAACCGTCAAGATGGGACGCGACATCGGCCTGTTCGCGAAGGATGCGATTCTCGACGACATGACCTTGCTGGGAGTCGGCACGGCTTTTGGCAACGGTAATACGGCACCGGGAAACACCTCCCTTGGGCGCATCGGTCTTGGGTATATCTATACCGACTGGGAGCCGCAGATCACCTACACCACGGCGAATCTGAACGGTTTCACCGGATCTTTCGGCGTCTTCCAGCCGTTGGATACGCCGGGCTACACATCGCACAATTCACCGCAATTCCAGGCGGGACTCGCCTACTCCTGGGGAGATCCGAAATCCGATACGCTGACCGGCAAGGTTTGGCTGGACGTCGTCAGCCAGAAATTGCAGGCCGACCCCTCGGCCATCGCCGGCTACACCACGGCGGGCGTCGCCACCAGCTTTACGGGAACCGCCGTCGACGGCGGCGTCAAACTGGACGCCGCGGGTTTCGAGGGCGTGCTGTACGGTTATACCGGCAAGGGCGTGGGCACCATCGGCTTGTACATCTTGCCGACCTCCGCGTCCGGCGAGACGCGCAAGTCCGACGGCGGCTACGTGCAGGCGACCTATAAATTCGACAAGTTGAAGGTAGGTCTCAGCTACGGCATTTCCGATCTCAAGCTGGCCGACGACGAGCAACCCGGTCAAGTGAATGACAACCCGCTGCTGCTCAAGCGCAATGCCTCGACCGTATTCGGGCTCTACTACAGCCTGACCAAGAGCGTCACCCTGGTCGGTGAATTCATCGACACCAAGTCCACCGCTTGGGGCGGAGACGCCGCGACGGAAAAGGACTACGCGCTCGGAGGCATTCTATTCTTCTGATAACAAGCCGTCGCGCAATCACTTCGGCAATTTAACTCGGCGACGCAGGCATTGCGTCGCCGATTTCTTATGTGCGCGCCGCAACCCGGGTTCTCTATGGGTCTGCGGACGGGTATCATCGCAAGAAAGAGCATCGCCAGTGAATGACGCGGCAGGGCAAGTGGGTGGTTGCGTACGCAAGTGGCGTTGCGCCGCGGTGCTTTTCCTCGCGGGAACGATGGCCGGCTGCGTCCACTATCGTGCGGCACCGCTCGACTCGCAGCGCAGCGCCGATGAATTCGCGGCACGCCGGCTCGACGATGCGCGATTGCGCGATACGCTCGCCCGGCTGATGCCGGAGACGGCGCGGACATGGCCGCCTCCCGAATGGAACCGCGGCATGCTGCTCGCGGTCGCGCTGACTCAGAATCCGCAACTCGCGGCGGCGAAGGCGCAGGTGGCGGCGGTGCAGTCGCACGAGGTCAGCGCGGCGCAAGCGCCCAACCCCGACCTGACTCTGCAGTCGGAATATGCGCGGCACGACGGCCATCCCTGGCTGTACGGCGTGGAATTGAATTGGCTGTTGCGCTCGCCCGAGCGGCGCCGCTTGGAAATCGACGTGGCGAGTCTCGACACAGGCAATGCGCGCCTGCAGCTCATGGATCGGGCCTGGAC
>JBARBX010000140.1:0-5170 GCA_049793535.1 Steroidobacteraceae bacterium
GAAGTCGCTCTCGGATCTGCTCAAGGGTAAGCAGGGCCGGTTCCGGCAGAACCTGCTCGGTAAGCGTGTCGACTACTCGGGCCGTTCGGTCATCGTGGTGGGCCCGACCTTGCGCCTGCACCAGTGCGGATTGCCGAAGAAAATGGCGCTGGAATTGTTCAAGCCCTTCATTTTCTCGAAGCTGCAGCTACGCGGCGAAGCCTCGACCATCAAGGCGGCGAAGCGCCTGGTCGAGCGTGAGGGACCGGAGGTGTGGGACATCCTCGAAGAGGTGATCCGCGAACATCCCGTGCTGCTGAATCGCGCGCCGACCCTGCATCGTCTCGGCATCCAGGCGTTCGAGCCGGTGCTGATCGAAGGCAAGGCGATCCAGTTGCACCCGCTGGTTTGCACGGCCTTCAACGCCGACTTCGACGGCGACCAAATGGCCGTTCACGTGCCGCTGTCCATCGAGGCGCAGCTCGAAGCGCGCGCCCTGATGATGTCCTCGAACAACATTCTGTCTCCCGCCAACGGCGATCCCATCATCGTGCCGTCGCAGGACGTGGTGCTCGGGCTCTACTACATGACCCGCGAGCGCGTGGGAGCCAAGGGCGAGGGCATGGCGTTCAGCGACGTGGCCGAAGTGCATCGTGCCTACGAGAGCCGCAATGTCGATCTTCAAGCGAAGGTCAAGGTGCGCCTGTCCGAATGGACTCGTCCCGAGAAGGGCGCCGACTTGGTGAAGAACACGCGAGTGGTCAACACCACGGTGGGCCGGGCATTGCTGTCCGAGATTCTGCCGCACGGCCTGTCCTTCGATGCCATCAACCAGGACATGACCAAGAAAATGATTTCTGGAACCATCAACGCCTGCTACCGCACGGTGGGCTTGAAGGAAACGGTCGTGTTCGCGGACCAGCTCATGTACACGGGCTTCCACTACGCGACCCGCGCCGGCGTGTCCATCGGCGTGGACGACATGGTGGTGCCGACGCAGAAGACCAAGATCCTGGCGACGGCCGAAAAAGAGGTGAAGGAGATCCAGGAGCAATACTCCTCCGGGTTGGTCACCAACGGCGAACGCTACAACAAGGTGGTCGACATCTGGTCGCGCACCAACGACCAAGTGGCCAAGGCCATGATGGAGAAGTTGGGCACCGACGAGGTCACCGACATCAAGGGCAACAAGGTCCGTCAGAAGTCGTTCAACTCCATCTTCATGATGGCCGACTCCGGCGCCCGCGGTTCCGCGGCGCAAATTCGCCAGCTCGCCGGCATGCGCGGCCTGATGGCGAAGCCGGACGGCTCCATCATCGAGACGCCCATCACCGCGAATTTCCGCGAAGGCTTGAACGTACTGCAGTACTTCATCTCCACCCACGGCGCGCGCAAGGGCTTGGCCGACACGGCCTTGAAGACGGCCAACTCCGGGTATCTGACCCGCCGTTTGGTCGACGTGGCCCAGGATCTTGTGGTCACCGAAATCGACTGCGGCACGGGCAACGGCCTGTCCATCACCCCCATCGTCGAAGGCGGCGATGTGGTCGAGGGCTTGGGCGAGCGCGTACTGGGACGCGTGGTCTCCGAAGACGTGGTCGTGGCATCGAGCGGCGAAGTGCTGGTCAAGGCCGGCGTGCTGATCGACGAGAAGCTGGTCAAGCTGCTCGAGAAGATGGGCATCGACCAGGTCATGGTGCGTTCGCCCATCACCTGCGAGACGCGCTACGGCGTTTGCGCGCAGTGCTACGGCCGGGATTTGGGCCGCGGTCACCGCATCAACATCGGCGAAGCCGTGGGCGTCATCGCGGCGCAGTCGATCGGCGAGCCGGGCACGCAGCTCACCATGCGCACCTTCCACGTCGGCGGCGCGGCCTCGCGAGCGGCGGCGGCCAATGGCGTCGAAGTCAAGAGCAAGGGCACCATCCGCCTGCACAACATCAAGACCGTGCGCCATGAGAAGGGGCATCTGGTCGCGGTGTCGCGTTCCGGCGAGTTGGGCGTGGTCGATGAGTTCGGCCGCGAGCGCGAGCGCTACAAGATCCCGTACGGCGCCACCATCACGGTGAACGACGGCGACGTGGTCACGGCCGGGCAGTCGGTCGCGAACTGGGATCCGCACACTCACCCCGTGGTCACGGAAGTGGCGGGCATGATCAAGTTCTCCGACTTCGTGGACGGCATCACCGTCACGAGCCAGGTGGACGACGTCACCGGCCTCACCTCCACCGTGGTATTGGATCCCAAGCAGCGCGGTTCGGGCGGCAAGGATCTGCGCCCCGTGGTGCGCCTGACCAATGCCAAGGGCAAGGAAGTCACCTTCGCCAACACCGACATTCCGGCGGTTTATGCCCTGCCGGCGGGTGCCATCGTGAGCTTGGAGGACGGTTCCAAGGTATCGGTGGGCGATGTCATCGCCCGCATCCCGCAGGAGTCGTCCAAGACTCGCGACATCACCGGCGGTCTGCCGCGGGTGGCCGACCTGTTCGAGGCGCGCAAGCCGAAGGACTCCGCGATTCTGGCGGAGCGCTCAGGCACGGTGAGCTTCGGCAAGGAAACCAAGGGCAAGCGCCGCTTGATCATCACCAACGAAGGCACCGACAAGTACGAGGAGCTGATCCCGAAGTGGCGCCATCTCAACGTGTTCGAAGGCGAGCAGGTGGAGAAGGGCGAAGTCATCGCCGACGGCGAGCCCAACCCGCACGACATCCTGCGGCTGCAGGGGGTCGAGGCCTTGGCGAACTATCTGGTGCGCGAAATTCAGGACGTGTACCGGCTGCAGGGCGTGAAAATCAACGACAAGCACATCGAAGTCATCGTGCGGCAGATGCTGCGCAAGATCGAGGTGCTGGATGCCGGCGATTCGGCGCTGCTGCGCGGCGAACAGATGGATCGCGGCCGCCTGCTCGACGTCATTGCCAAGCAGAAGGCCGAGGGCAAGCACCAGTCCACCTGGGAACCCATGCTTCTGGGCATCACCAAGGCATCCTTGGCGACCGAGTCGTTCATTTCCGCGGCATCGTTCCAGGAGACCACCCGCGTCCTCACCGAGGCGGCGGTCCGGGGTCTCAAGGACGACCTGCGTGGATTGAAGGAAAACGTCATTGTCGGCCGCCTGATTCCCGCGGGCACCGGCTTCGCGTATCATGCGCGACGCCGACGCGCGTTTGACGACAGCCGGCGCCGCAGCTTCATGGATGTGAGCGGCGGCATCGGCGATTCGGATGACGCAGTACCGGCGGGGGACACAGAAGCAGCCGAATAATACAAAAACAAGATCCAAAGAGATGGCCTCGGACTCGAAAGGGTTCGGGGCCTTTTTTGTGGGTTGGCGGAACCAACGGAAGGCGCGGAGAATCAAGGATGTAACGAGACCCCGGGGTGTTGCATGATTGTCGAGGACTGGATCGAACAAGCCTGGTCGCTTGGAGCCAGCGACCTGCATCTGGAGACGGGTACTCCACCGGTGGTGCGGGTCCGCGGTGAACTCCAGGCCTTGGGCGGCGCCGTGCCGGGGGAAGTCCTGGTGCAGGCGGCACAGGACCTGTTGGGCGCCGAGGACTGGGCCGAGTTCAGGAAGCAAGGCTCGGCCGACCTGTCGGCGGCCATCTCCGGGGTGCGGTGCCGGATCAATTTCTTTCGCACGGTGCGCGGGATCGGGGTCGCCGCGCGGCTGCTCGAACCCTCGATCAAGGACATTCACGGCTGCAATCTGCACCCGGATTTCCGCAAGCTCACCGAGGCGACCACCGGCCTGGTCATCATCTCGGGGCCGACCGGATCGGGCAAGTCGACCACGCTCGCCGCCCTGATCGAAGAGATCAACGGATCGCGCGCGCGCAACATCATTACGCTCGACAGCCCTCTCGAGTACATCTATACCAATCGGCGGGCCTTCATTCGGCAGCGGGAGATCCCGACGCATTCGCCGAGCTTCGAACAGGGTATCGTCGATGCGCTGCGAGAGAATCCGGACGTGCTCGTGGTCAGCGAAATGCGCACGCCGGAGGTCATGAGGCTGACATTGAACGCGGCGGAGACCGGACACCTGGTGCTCGCGACCATGCACTCGGCGAATTGCGCCGAGGCGCTGAGCCGTCTCTGCATGTCCTTTCCCTCGGACATCCAGGGCAGTATCCGTGCGCAACTCGCGGACTGTCTGGTCGGAGTTTGCTGCCAGCGCCTCGATTTCCTGAGCGCGCATCGTCTGCGGGTGCCGCGCTGCGAAATACTGCTGCCGAGTTCGGGCGCGAAGGGCACGATTCGCGCAGGGAATTTCAGCCAGATTGCCAACGTGCTCCAGTCCGGGGGCGAGGAGGGCATGTGGACCTTCGACCGTTACCAGCGCTGGATGGAGCAAGTGAAGGAGTGGGTGCGGCCCGCGGCCCCGCGACGAAGCGCAAGCACGGTGGCGGCGGCCAAACCCCTGCCGAAGGCCGCGCCCGCCAAACCCAACCCAGCTCCGCTCATGCCGAACCGGCTCCCGCGAGCCGCGTCGGCACCCCCGGACGATGTATTCGAGGTCCCGGCCGAGGACATGGACCTGGCGCAACTCGCCGAGCTGGCGAAGAAGGTGGTGGAGAAGAAACCGTGAGTTCAGCCACCGACGGGCGCGGGCTACGGCCCCATGCCGGGGTCGAACATCGGCCGCACCTCCGACTCGCCGTCGAATCCGGGCCAGTACTTCCGATGCAACTCCATAAACTCGGTTGCGATTCGGACGGCTTCCGCCTTCGAGTCCGTGTTCAAGATCGCCCAGCCACCGATGACTTCCTTGCTCTCGGTAAAGGGTCCGTCCGTCACGGTGATCTTGCCGTTGGCGAGCCGCACGCGAGCGCCATCCTTGCTCGGCAGCAGACCTCCGGTGTCGACCAGTATCCCGTCCTTGATGGACTTCTCAACGAACTTGCCCATCGCCTCCATTAGTGCCGCCGGCGGCCCGGCTTGGCGATAGGACTCGGAATGACGGATGAAGGTCAGGTATTTCATGGTTCCTCCTAGGGTTTCCAGCTATACGACGAATGAGCGCAAGCCGGATCGACACCCCAGCTAAAAGTCGTGGACCCGACGCGCGCGACAGTGCTGCGCCAAGGCCTCACGCGATTCCTGGATTTCGGGTCTTCCAGCCTTGTCGGAGAGCGCACAAACTCTTAGCAGTTCGCCAAAAAACTTTAAACTCAAATCACTACAC
>JBARBX010000141.1:0-3385 GCA_049793535.1 Steroidobacteraceae bacterium
GGTCGGGCCTGCTCGACCTCGGGTACATCGCGTTCGTCGGGTTCGGCGCTTACGGGTACGCGATCTTCTCGTCCACGGCGCTGGGGAGTGGCGGGTCGGGCGGGGCGCACCTGGCGGCGTTCTTCTCGCTCCCGATCGTGATGATCGCCGGCGGCCTCGTCGGCGTGCTGATCGGCCTGGTCGCGCTCCGCCTCGAAGGTGACTACCTCGCGATCGTCACGTTGTTCGTGGGGCAGGCGTTCGTCGAGATCGTCAACAACGTCGACCCCGGAACCCTGGGGGGTGTCAACGGCATCTATTCACTCGATTCGCTCCACGGCCTCAGCGGCAACGTCTCGACTCCCCGCGGCTATTTCTTCGTGGCGCTGATCGTCGTCGTGCTCTTAGCCTGGCTCCTGCACCTGCTCGACACTTCGCGAACCGGACGCGCGTGGCGCGCGCTGCGCGACGATCCGCTGGCCGCGTCCGCGATGACGATCCCGGTCAACAAGCTGAAAGTGATGGCGTTCAGCTTCAGCGCCGCAATTGG
Organism: Steroidobacteraceae bacterium; assembly: GCA_049793535.1. GTDB lineage: Bacteria > Pseudomonadota > Gammaproteobacteria > Steroidobacterales > Steroidobacteraceae > Bog-1198. Next base: position 530 of record JBARBX010000141.1, read on the forward strand.
CGCCCTCGGGGGCGCGCTGTTTGCCGCGCAGCAGGGGAGCGTCTTCCCGACGAACTTCACCGAGAGCATCCTGATCCTGATCTTCGCGTGCCTCGTGCTCGGCGGAGCCGGGAGCATCGCCGGCGCGATCGCGGGCGGGATCATCGTGTGGGCGCTCGAGCAGATGCTCTCCAGCCCGACCGATGCCGGCTACCTGTTCTACGGCCTGATCCTGCTCGCGCTGTTTCTCCGGATCAGGCCGCTGTGGAAGTTCTTCGCGGTGCTCGCCGCGATCGTCGTGTTCGGTTTCGTCGCGCACGCGATCGTCGGCGCGATCTCGAGTTCGGCCACCGCCGGCGAACAACGACATGGACGAGGCGCTCGACGCCGACGGCGCCGACCTGTCGAAGACCCTGGTTCAGGCCAATCAGTCGTCGCTGACGGGCATACCGGCGACGGCCGTCGCCGGGGTCTTGACCACGCGCGCCGCCGCGAACGCCTTCTTCATGGACGGCACCAACCGCCGCATGTTCCGCTTCACCATGCTGAATCATCTCTGCAACGACCTGCAGACCGTCATGGACATCACCCGGCCGCCCGATCGGATACGCCAGGACGTGACCCGCAGCCCCGGCGGCGTCAGCACGCTGTTCCTGACCAACTGCATCGGCTGCCACAGCGGCATGGACCCCATGGCCCAGGCCTTTGCGTACTACCAGTACAACTACACCGTCGCCACCGATCCGACCGGCGCTCTCGCCGGGCAACTCGTATACACGGCCGGACAGGTGCAGCCGAAGTACCACATCAACAACACCAACTTTCCGCAAGGCTTCTCGACGCCGGACGATAGCTGGAGCAACCGCTGGCGCGCCGGACCGAACGAGATTCTGGGGTGGAGCTCGGCTCTTTCGGGCAGCGGCAACGGCGCCCAGTCTCTCGGCCAGGAGCTCGAGAGCAGCGCAGCATTCACGAGCTGCCAGGTCACCCGCGTGTTCAAGGAGGTGTGCCTGCGCGCGCCCAACTCCCAGGCCGACATCACCCAGGTTTCCTCGATGATCGCATCGTTCCAATCGCATCAATACAAGTTGCGCCAGCCGTTCGCTGAGGCTGCCGCCTACTGCATGGGGTTATGAGCATGAACGCCACACGAATTACTGGATTGCTCGCCCTGGCGGCGTCATTCGCGCTGAGTGCATGCGGCGGCGGAGGTGCGCCCACCACGGCTGCCGCGGCTACGGCGCCGACCAGCAGCACGGCGAACGCCTACACGGGACCGGCCCCAGCAACCGCCGATGTCCAGGCCTTCGAGGTGAATTTCTGGAACAACGTGCGCGTGCAGAACCGTTGCGGCCAGTGCCATAACGCCACCTCACCGGCGCAGATGCCGAACTTCGCGCGCAGCGACGATGTGAACCTGGCGTATGCGCAGGCCAATACCGTCGTCAACCTGGCGCAGCCCGCCACCTCGCTCATCGTCACCAAGGTGAGCGGCGGCCACAACTGCTGGCTGGCGGACCCGCAAGCTTGCGGCACGATTCTGACCACCTGGATCAGCAACTGGGCCGGTGCAACCGGATCGACGTCCGCCACGCAGGTGCAGCTGGTGGCTCCGCCGGTGACGATGGTGGGAAAGAGCTTGAATTTCCCGAACGACGCGGGCGTCGAATACGGCAAGACCGTATACACGCTCACCAGCAAGTACTGCGTGCGCTGCCATTCGACGACCGCGAGCTCGGCTACGGAGCAATCGCCGTATTTCGCCGACCCAACGCTCGCGATCGCTTATCCGGCGGCCATTCCGAAAATCGATTTTACCGGCTGCGCTGGAACGGGTGGCAACAACAGTGGCAACACCCCCGGATCGTGCGGCACGAACTCGCGCTTCTATCAGCGTCTGCTGACCGACAATCACAACTGCTGGGATAATTGTGCGAGCGACGCGCAAGCCATGCTGCTCGAGATCCAGGCGTTCGCGGCAACGATCACGCCCGCCAACATCAATTCCGCGCTGGTCGTCAGCAACGCGTTGACCCTGGCCAATGGCACGATCGCGAGCGGTGCCAATCGTTACGATGCCGATACCATTGCGAAGTATGAGTTCCAGACCGGTACCGGCTACACGGCTTACGACACGAGCGGCATCGATCCCGCGGCCGATCTCACCATCTCCGGCAGCGTGCTATGGTCAGGCGGCTGGGGCGTCACCGTCGGCGCCGGAGGCAAGCTCCAGGCGAGCACCTCCTCGAGCGCCAAGCTCTACAACATGATCCAGGCGACCGGCGAGTTCTCGATCGAAGCATGGGTTGCGCCTGCGCTGGTGGCGGTCGACAACTCCTACATGGTCTCCTATTCGGGCGGCGACACCCTGCGCAACTTCACGCTGGGCCAGACCAATCAAGACTACGACTTCATGCTGCGCAGCTCGAACTCAGTCTTGAACGGCACGCCGCAGTTGAAGACCCCGGATACCGCCATGCTGCTGCAGGCATCCTTGCAGCATGTGGTGCTCACTTATGATCCCGTGAACGGGCGCCAGATCTACGTCAACGGCGTGAACGCCAACGTTCCCGATCCGCAGAAGGGCGGCACCATCTCCAACTGGGATAATACCTTCGCCCTGGTTCTCGGCAATGAAGTGTCGGACGACCGTTCCTGGCAGGGGCTCATCAAGTTCGTGGCCATTCACAACCGTGCAATGTCCGCCGCGCAGGTGCTGCAAAACTTCAACGCCGGCGTGGGCGAGCGCTACTACATGCTGTTCAACGTATCGACGGTCACGGGCGTGTCGCAATCCTACGTCATGTTCACCGTGAGCCAGTACGACAGCTACAGCTACCTGTTCTACCAGCCGACGTTCATCTCGCTCGACCCGGC
>JBARBX010000142.1:0-1683 GCA_049793535.1 Steroidobacteraceae bacterium
CCTCCAAGGAGAAGCGCTTTCCGCGCAAGGACGCCTGTCTTGCGATTTACTCCTATCGGGTCAATACGCGCCTGTCGCTGAAGCAAACTCTCGAGGAGCAATTTCCCTGGGTGCGCGAGTGGGAGGCGGATCTCACGCGCCTGTACCGCGAGTACGTCGGCCGCAAACAGAAGAATCGCGTGCTGGATTTCGACGACCTGCTGCTCTACTGGCATGTGATGATGCAAACCCCGGCACTGGCGCAAAGCCTGTCGAAGAATTTCGACCATGTGCTGGTCGACGAATACCAGGACACCAGCACTCTGCAGGGCGAGGTCGTGCACTCGCTGAAACCGGACGGCAAGGGCGTCACGGTGGTCGGCGACGACGCCCAGGCCATCTACTCCTTCCGCGCCGCAGCGGTGGAAAACATCCTGGGATTCGCCGATCGATACAAGCCCAAGGCAGACCTCGTGGTGCTGTCGCAGAATTACCGCTCCGCGCAGCCCATACTGGATTCGGCGAATGCACTCATGGCGGAAGGCGCCCGCCAGCATCGCAAGACCTTGCTCGGCATGCGCCAGTCCACGCAGAAGCCCCTGTACGTATCCATGGACGATGCGCAGGCGCAGGCCGAATACATTGCCGGGAAGATTCTTCAAACGCGTGAAATCGGCGGTTCGCTCAAACGCCATGCCATCCTGTTTCGCAGCTCGCACCACAGCGACGTGCTCGAAGTCGAACTGACCAAGCGCAACATTCCGTATGTGAAATACGGCGGCCTCAAGTTCCTGGAGGCGGCGCACGTCAAGGACCTGATGTCGGTGCTGCGCTGGGCGGACAATCCGCGCAATTCCGTGGCGGGCTTTCGCGTGCTGAAGCTGCTGCCGGGCATTGGCCCCGGAACCGCCAAACAGGCGCTCGATTATTTCGAGGCACAGAATTTCGGCGTGAAGAGCCTGGCCGGCTTCGATGCGCCGCAGCCGGTGAAAATGGATTGGAAACGATTCTGCGCGCTGTTCGAGAGGCTCAGCGATCCCTCGACCCCGTGGCCCGGCCAGGTAGGGCTGGTGCGCGACTGGTACAAGCCGCAGCTCGAACGCATTTACGATGCGGCTTTTACCCGAACGGGCGACCTGGATCAGCTCGAGCAGCTATCCATCCAGCACGCGAGCCGGGAGCGATTCCTCACCGAACTGACTCTGGACCCGCCGACGGTGACCGGCGATAAATCGGGCAGCGCCTCGAAGGACGAGGACTATGTCATCTTGTCGACGATTCACTCGGCCAAGGGCCAGGAGTGGGACATCGTCTATGTGCTGAACGTCTCGGACGGCAATTTTCCGTCGGAGTTCTCTACCGGCAAGCCGGAGCTGATCGAGGAAGAGCGGCGCCTGCTATATGTGGCGATGACGCGGGCGCGGAATGAGCTGCATCTGTGCGCGCCGCTCAAGTACCAGGTCACTCAGCAGCCCAAGGACGGCGACAAACATGTGTACGGCGCCAAGAGCCGCTTTATGACCGACAAGGTGCTCGAGACCTGCGAGCGGATCTCACTGCGGAATATGCGGGGCGTCGAGAACCTGCGCGAGGGCGAGGCGGCAACGGTGGACGTGGTCGCTCAACTCAAAGAAATGTGGTGACGCAGGGCGTCACCGGCAGTACTACCAGCGGCGAGGACCGCCGCCGCCGCCACCCCCCCCC
>JBARBX010000143.1:0-6193 GCA_049793535.1 Steroidobacteraceae bacterium
CGGAGCCGCGTTTTTTGCGATTCACGACCGGGCGGCGCAAGAAGTTCTGGAACAAGAACTGCATTGCGCTGGGGCTGGCGAGCGGCTTTCTCGAACCCCTCGAATCCACCAGCATCCATCTCATCCAAAGCGGCGTGACCCAGTTGGCGGCGATTTTTCCGGATCGCACCTTCGATCCCTGCGACGCGGACGAGTACAACCGGCTGCTGATCGATGAATATGAGCGCATCCGCGACTTCATTGTCCTGCACTACAAGGCGAATTCGCGCGGGGAGCCGCTGTGGCGCTATTGCGCGAACATGGACATTTCCGACGCACTCAGCTATCGCATCAAGCTGTTTCGCAGCAGCGGGCGGGTCGCCTTCGAGGACCGCGAGCTGTTCGTGGAACCGAACTGGCTGTCCGTGTTCGTCGGCCAGGGGATATGGCCGCGGCGCTACGATCCCCTCGCGGACGTCGTTCCGATCGAGACGGCCGCAATTCAGCTATCGCGGCTGCGGGCGTCGATCCGCCAGACGGCGGAGGCCATGCCCAGCCACGCGGAATTCATCGCGGAGCATTGCCGCGCGCCCGAGGCCGGCGCATGACTGGGAGATATGAGATGCGATTGATCGTTATCGTCGTCGCCGCATGGCTGGCATCGGCGCTTCCGTCGGCCGCCGCAGCGCCGCCTTCCCCGGACGGCCCCGCCACCCGGCCGGTGTACCTCGACGCGGCCGGCGTCGTCCGTTGGCGCGACTCGAAGGAGGAAGTGGGGCTGTTCGGCGCCAACTACTGCATCATGTCGGGCTCCGACTATCGAATGGCGGGGCTGGTATCGAACGACCGCAAGGCCATGATCGATGAGGACATGGCGCACTTCGCGCGCATGGGTTGGACGGCATTGCGGCTCTGTTCATGGGGCGACTGGGAAAACGCCGACAAGGCCGGCAACCTCATCGTCAACGAGCACGTCGATCTGCTCGACTACCTGATCGCCCGCGCGCGCGCGCGCGGAATCTACATTCTCCTCACGCCGATTCACACCTATGATCCGGCGTTCGCCGACCAGCTAGGCAAGCCCTCGCCGAACCTGGGGTTTTCGCGGTATTTCCCCAGGGAGGAAATGGGCACGAACAAAGCCTCGATCGCGGCGCAGGTCAACTACATCGGGCAATTGCTCAACCACGTCAATCGCTATACCGGCGTCGCCATCAAAGATGAGCCGGCCATCCTGTTCATCGAGATGATCAACGAGCCGGTGCATCACCCCGAGGACGTCGCGGGTTCGGTCGCGTACATCAATGCGCTGGTCGGCGCCGTGCGCCGCACCGGCTGCAAGAAGCTGACCTTCTTCAATGTGTCCCAGGACTTTGCCATTGCCCCCGCCATCCAACGATCCAAGGTGGACGGGGTGAGCTTCGGCTGGTATCCCACCGGCCTGGTCGCGGGACACATGCTTCAGGGCAATTTCCTGCAAGCCGTCGACGGCTATCCCGACATGCTGCTGCCGTCACTGAAGGCCAAGCCGCGGATCGTCTACGAGTTCGACACCGCGGATCTCCTCAGCGGCTACATGTATCCGGCCATGGCCCGAACCTATCGATCCGTCGGCGCGCAATTCGCGACTATGTTCGCCTACGACATGTTGCGCACCGCGCCATTCAATCTGGGCTGGCAGACCCACTATCTCAATCTGGTGCATACACCCAGAAAGGCTGTGAGTGCCGTCATTGCCGCCGAGGCGATGCGGCGGCTGCCGCGCTTTCAGTCCTACGGTCGCTATCCCGAGAATCTTCAGTTCGGCGATTTTCGGGTCAGCTACGAGGGCGATATGAGTGAGCTGAATGCCGACGACGCATTCATGAATGCGGGAGCGACTCGTTCGCTGCCTCGCAATCCCAAGGCGCTGCGGCGAATCGTCGGTTTCGAGTCCTCGGGGGTGGTCGACTACGAGGGCAGCGGCGCGTATTTTCTCGACCGGGTGCGGGATGGCGTATGGCGCCTGGAGGTCTATCCGGACGAGGTACTGGTGCGGGATCCATTCGAGCAACCACGCCCGGACAAGGTCGTCTCCCGGCTGCTGTACCGCCACTGGCCCATGACGCTGCGCCTGCCCGACCTCGGCGCCCGGTTCTTTGCCGCTCCCATCAAGGTTCCCTCGGACCCGGCGGCGGAGGGGCGCCGGGCGGTGAACGGTCAAGTCCCGGTCGAGCCCGGCATCTGGTTGCTCAGTCGGGGCGAATCGGTCGAGCGCGCGCCGCTACCGGCTGAGTTAAACCGGGTGGGCTTCGATGAATATCATGTGAATGAGCGCCGCTCCTATCCCGACAGTGTCCAATCTCTGGCGCCCCAGGAGTTTCTCTCAAGCAGCCCGGTCGAAATCCGGGCGCGAGTCGCCGACGATGCATTGCCCGATGAGGTCAAGCTGTGGGTGCGGCCGGCCGGTATGCGCGGTTTCGGCGCACCGGTGGCGATGACGCGCGTGCGCGGCAATGACTATGCCGGCGTATTGGCGCCGGGCGTTCTGACGCCGGGACTGTATGAATATGCGGTCAGCATCAAGACCGGTGAACGCAGCGCCACCTTTCCGGGCGGTATGCCGCAGCAACCCGGCGAATGGCCCTTCCATGCGGACTCACTGTGGTCCTTTCGCGTAACCCCCTCGGGCACCCCGATGCGGCTGCTGAATCCGAAGCAAGACTATGCGCGTCTGTCCTTCGTTCGTCCCGGCGAGCGGTATCGGCAGCCGTTCTTTCAGCTCGCGCCGGCCGAGACCGCCGACGAGTCCGCGCTCAGCCTGAGTCTGCCGGATCTGGGCAAGGACACGCCGGCGCGCTATGCCGCCGCGCTCTTCGTCGGCGATGTGGTCTCCGCCCGTGCCGCGGATGCGCCGCGCGCGGACGCGGTGGACATCAAATTACAGGCCGTCGGCGGCTCCCGCAAGACCCTCGAGGTGCTGCTGATCGAGCGCGACGGCGCGGCGTGGGGCACATCCGTGGTTGCCGGCAAGTCCTGGTCGACGGTTCGCGTGCCGCTCGAGAATCTGCGCATCGCACGCAGTATTCACATTCCGAGTCCATACCCCGGGCTGTGGAACTATTGGCGCGAGACTCCGGTGGGGCGCGGCGGCAGCGGCGACCGCATTCACGTGGAGCACCTCGAGAGGCTTCAGCTCACGGTGTTTCCCAACACGGGCGAGCGCGCCGGCGACGATGCCAAAGGCGCGGAGGTCGAGTCGATTCTGCTGACTTTTGCCGGCGGTCGCTGAGCTCGCTCCGGCGGCGGGGAAGTCGGACGCGTCGGCCGAATCAGCTATAGAAGAAAAACGTGTTCGCCGTCAGCCGGCCGCGCCTCGGATCCGCATCGAAATCGAATGCCGGTCCGATGTCTGCGCTGTGTAGATTGATGCTGCGGTAGATGAGCAGGCGATTGAATGCGGCGGCGAAGGAGTGCGTCCGCTCGAACATGGCATCGTCGCCGCAGATGTATTTCGCGGGCGGCGCTCCGAGGGATGCAAGATCCGCGGTGACGGCACCTCCGTAGGCGCGGCTGCGCGCCGCATCGACATGCTCGAAGCGCGTCCCGCGGTGGCGATAGAAGGACGTCCCGCCGTGCTTCGCCCCGCACAAATAGTGCAAGAGGGCGAATTGCCTGGGGTTGGTACTGTCGAAGTGAGGCATTCTCTGCACCACGCCCAGCCTCTCGGGCGGGGTGGTGACCATCGAGAAGTGGGCGAGCTCGCCGGTCACGACGCTGTCGCCCAGGCCGAAAGTCTTGGCGATCACCGCTCCCAGAAATGCGCGCAGCGCGAAGCAGTAGATGGGCGGAATGGGTGCGCGTGAGCCGGGGTAGAAGGTATCGGATACCCCGTCGAACACCGAGTGCCGGGCGCAGTAAGTGACGAGCACGTCCGGGTCGCTCAGGAAATTGTCGATGACGATCACCGGTTCGCGTTCGGCGCCGACGCATACCGTGGCGGCGTTGAAGTCGGCATGCAGGCGCAGCTTTCCATTCAGGTCGAGCATGCGTCGCTATTCCACGTAGGGGTCGACCTCGATGCGGCGGCCGCACAGGAACGCATCGGCCACGAGCTGCAGCGGCGCGATATCAACGTCGCTGCGCCGATCTCGAACCAGTTCGCCGAAATGCGCGTACAGGCTCGGGTACTCTGCAGTGGCCGGGGTATCAACCTCGCGCCCGTCGATGGTCAGATCTCTGCCGCCCATCGACAGGGTGAGCTCACCTGCGTCCGTTTCGACATCGATGGTCCAGGTTTGCGGGCCGCTCTGCAGAAAATCGAATTCCGCGATCGCCGTCATTCCGTTCGCGCCGCTCATGGACAGATGGGCGGCAATCGGCGTCGCGCAATTCCCCGGATAGCGCAGTTCAGCGGATTTCATCACCACGGGTCCGGGAAGGATGCGCGTCAGAATCGCCAATGCATTGATGCCGGGATCGAACACGCCCAATCCGCCCGCCTTCCATATCCAGGTCTGACCAGGGTGCCAGATACGCACATCCTCTTTCCAGGTGATCCTGACGGCGTGAATATGCCGCTCACGCAGCCATTCACGAGCGGGTTCCACACCGCGGGCATGCCGCGAGTGCCAGGACGCAAACAACGCGACGCGTTGCCGTGCGGCGAGGTCGGCCAGTGCGACCACTTCGCTCACCGCCAGTCCGGGCGGCTTTTCCAGAAGGACGTGCAGGCCATGTTCGAGCGCCGCGCGCGCGATCTCGTAGCGCACCTGGGGCGGCGTGCACAGGGCGACGGCGGCGACCCCCGGCTGCCCCCGAAGCAGCGCCGGCAGATCGTCGAAGTTCGGCAGGCCGTTCCATTTATGGCGGGGGCTTGCGATCCCGATCAACTCGAAGGCGTCGGCGTCGGCCAGAGCGGGGATGTGTTGGTCGCGCGCGATCTTGCCAAGCCCGACCAGCGCGATCTTGATTCGCTGCATGGCCGCCGCTCAGGACCTTTCGGGCCGAAGCTGGCGATTGACGGCGCGTTTCTCCTGCGCTTCGCGCTTGGAGATGAGATCCATCGCCTCCTGGATCAGTTTGCGCATGGCCTCGCCGGCCTGATCGACCTTCCCGGCGATGATGGCATCGGCGACCTTTTTGTGATCCGCGACGCTGGCGAGCCTCACGCCTTTGTACCGGTTCGTCATGCGGATGCTGAAGCGCAGCGCCGTGGCGATGAGCTCGGAGAGCTGGGCGTAGAACCGATTGCGGCTGCCCCGGAGCACCGCCACGTGAAAGGCGATGTCCGAGTCCAGCGGGTCATCTTCGCCTCGATCGGCGGCCTGCATGCGCAGAATTGCGGTTCGAATGGCGGCCTTTTCCTCGGGACCGGCCGAACCCGCGGCGAGCGCCGCAGCTCCCGGCTCGACGGCCAATCGGATCTCGGTGAACTCGATGAGCAGCGCCATGGAGAATTTTCGCTCCAGCAGCCAGCCCAGCACGTCCGGATCGAGCAGATTCCATTTGTCCTCCGGCTGCACCCAGGTGCCGCGGCGCGGCCTCGCCCCGAGCAGGCCCTTGGCGGTCAGCATCTTGACCGCTTCGCGCAGCACCGGGCGGCTTGCGCCGTATTGGCGGCACAGCTCGGCCTCGATGGGGATGGGATTGTCCGCCGAGTACACGCCGGTGACGATGGCGATACCGATGTGATTGGCGATGCTGTAAGTCAGGTTCTGACCGCGGACGTGGGTATTCATGATACGTACTCTGGCTCACGCAGACCGCGAGCGCCAGTCCGGTAGAAAAATACATCGCCGGCATTCGGATCGTCGCGCAACGCCTGCGCATCGAGCCGCCGCCAGTCCCACAGAATCCCTTCGCCCACCGTATTGCGGACCTTCGGGATCTCGATCGGACCCGGTGCCGTCATGACTGGTGTCGCCTACCACCAAGTCGCGTAAAGCGCGATGAGAATGGCGGTGATGGCGAGTGCCGCCAGGTTGAAGCCGCCGCTGGTCGAGTAGTCGATTTGCTTCAGCTCCACCCGCAGCGCCGACTCGCGCCGGGGCTGCAGCAGCGACAGCACAACGGCTATCCCGAGGCATGCCACGAATACCCAGCCGACGCGATCCATGAACGGCAGCGACGGCCAAAACTTCCAAAGCAGCAACGATAGGACGAAGGAGGCGATCGCGGCCACCAAGGCGCCGGTCGCCGTGCAGCGGTCCCAGAACATGCCGAGCAGGAAGAT
>JBARBX010000144.1:0-7193 GCA_049793535.1 Steroidobacteraceae bacterium
GTGTAGTAGATGTTTCCGCCGACTTTCAGCATCCCGAGCCAGTCGCGTTCCAGCACCGTGCGGCGCTGCTCGGCGCTGAGCGCAAAGCGATCCAAGTACGCGGCCTCGTTCTCCTTGAAGCTCTTGCGATTCTCCAACTTGTTGAGCGACATGCAGAACATGTTCAAGACATAGCCGATGCGGCCGCGTTCGGCATCGTAGACATAGGTGCCGGGGATGCTTTCATAGTCGCGGGGTATGGTCATGAATGAGTCTCTGGGGAGCGAATTTCACGGCGCACGATGTCGCGAATCACGTCGATGGCGCGGCGCTGAAGCGGACTCTTCGGCCGGTGCGCCGCGGTCGCCAGCGACAGCGAAGTCTTGAGGACGGGGGCGACGATGGGCCTGACCGACACTTCATCGCCCCAGGGGGTGGAATTCACCGCGTTGAAGGGCAGAACCGCAAAGCCGTGGCCCTGGCGCACCAAGTCGATGACCGCGGGAATGCATTCGATTTCATGCGCGACGCGGATTTTGCGCTCGACGCCGGCCAGCGCATTCTCCACCGACATGCGGATGGAGTGCGGGCGGCTCGGAATGATCAGCGGGTACTCGGCCAGTTCGGCAAGAGTGATGGACTTGCGTGCCTTGCGTGCCGGCCTGGCGGTCCGCGGCCCGATGAGAAACAGCGGGTCGTCGAGCAGCAGCGATAAGTCCAAGGTGGGGGAGGCGGGCGCGTTGTAGACCAAGGCGCAGTCCACCCGGCCCACACTCAGCCACTCGAGCATGTAGGCCGACAGGCCTTCGACCGTGGCCAGGCTGGCGTTCGGCAGCCGCTCGCCGAAAGCCTTGACCAAGGGAACGGTCACGCTGCGGCCGAGGCTGGGCGGCAAGCCCAGCACGAAATGTCCGGAGTCGCCGTTCTTTTGCTCTTCGAGTTCCTGACGGGCACGCCCGACCTGCATCAAGATCCCGCGGGTGTGCTCGAGCAGCCGGGTGCCGGCGTCGGTGAGCACCACGCCGCGTCCGTTGCGGTCGAACAAATTCTGGCCCAGCTCGACTTCGAGCTGCCGCACCTGGCGGCTGAGGGCCGGCTGCACCACCGACAGGAACGAGGCTGCGCGCGTGAAGCTGCCGAGCTCCGCGACGTGGCGAAAATACTCGAGCTGTTTCAGATCCATGCGCCGCCTGTTCTCACCGTCATGCCATTTCGCTATAACAGGTATATTACCCATTCCTTGATAGTATACGTGATCATGGTCAGTGCCCGACAGGCCGATACGGGAATTTATACATGCAGCGCGCCATACCCTGTCTTTTCATGCGGGGCGGAACCTCGCGAGGCCCGTTCTTTCTCGACAGCGATTTGCCGGCGGACGTTGCGCAGCGCGACGCGCTGTTGCTGTCGGTGATGGGCTCGCCGGATGTGCGTCAGATCGACGGCATGGGCGGCGCCGATCCCCTGACCAGCAAGGTCGGCATGGTCCGTCGCGGTCAGGCCCCGGGCGTCGACTTGGAATTTCTCTTTGCGCAGGTGTCGGTCAAGGAGGCGCGGGTCGACACCACCCCGAATTGCGGCAATATGCTGGCGGCGGTTGCGCCGTTCGGGCTCGAAACCGGATTGGTCAAGGCCACGGGCGAGGTCACGACGTTGCGGGTATTGACCCGCAATACGGGCACCTTGAGCGACATCGAGGTGCGTACCCCCGGCGGCACGGTGGAATACTCGGGCGAGGCGCGAATCGACGGCGTGCCGGGGACGGCTTCCCCCGTCAACATCAGTTTTCTGGAGACGGCGGGTTCTGTGTGCGGCTCGCTGCTGCCCACCGGCCGGCTCGTGGATCGTTTCGACGGCGTCGATGTCACCTGCATCGACAACGGCATGCCCGTGGTGGTGATGGCCGCCGAGGCGCTGGGCGTGACGGGATACGAGACCCGCGACGAACTCAATGCCAACGCTGCGCTCAAGCAGAAAATCGAGTCGATTCGCCTGCAGGCGGGCCCTGCGATGAATCTGGGGGATGTGGCGCAAAAGGTGGTGCCCAAGATGTGCTTGGTGGCCCATCCGCGTGCGGAAGGTCACATCTGCACCCGCACCTTCATTCCGCACGACTGCCACTCGGCCGTGGGGGTGTTGGGCGCGGTGACCGTGGCCACGGCCGCGGTCATGCCGGGCAGCGTCGCGCACCGCCTTGCGCGGGTGCCGCCGGGCAGCCCAAAGACCATCTCGGTGGAACACCCGAGCGGCGAATTCAGCGTGGTGCTGACCATGAATCCCGCCGACCCCGCGGGCGTTCTACAAGCGGCGCTGCTGCGAACGGCGCGCCTCATCATGCGCGGCGAGGTTTACGTGCCAACGGCCATCGAGGCGAAAGGGTGATGGAATGATCGGACAATCCGGAATTGCGGTGAAGAACATCATGCGAGCCGACCCCGCCAGCGTCGCGGCGCTGGCGAAGTTCGGAGTGGCGACCGTGCATGAGGCGATGGGACGAGTAGGGTTGCTCGCCACCTATATGCGCCCCGTTTATCCGGGCGCCAAGGCTTGCGGCACGGCGGTGACCATTCTGGCTCATCCCGGCGACAACTGGATGCTGCACGTCGCCGCCGAGATGCTCAAGCCGGGCGATGTCGCGGTACTCGGCACTTCATCCGACAACACCGACGGCATGTTCGGCGATCTCCTCGCCACCTCGTTCAAGGCCCGCGGCGCGGTTGGCCTCGTGATCGATGCGGGCTGCCGCGACACCGCGGAGCTTCGGGATATGGGATTTCCCGTGTGGTCGAGAGCCGTCAGCGCCAAGGGCACGGTGAAGGCCACGGTGGGGTCCGTCAACACGCCCATCGTCTGCGCCGGAGCTCTGGTGCATCCCGGCGATGTGGTGGTCGCGGACGATGACGGCGTAGTCATCGTGCCCAAGCTGCACGCCGCCAAAGTCGCCGCGGCCGCGTCGGCCCGCGAGACCAAGGAGGCGGGGACGCGCCAACGTCTCGCGTCCGGCGAATTGGGTATCGACATCTATGCCATGCGCGAGCCGCTTGCCAAGGCGGGGCTCAGGTACTTCGAGGACGAGGCCGCACTGGCGCGGGAAACGCAGAAATGAACATCGCCTTGAAGAATCCCCTGAAGAGCTGCCTGCCCCCCGATCCCAATCCGCTCAGACCCGCCCTGGTGCTGCCTCCCGGCGCGTGCGACGCACATTGTCACGTCTTCGGTCCGGCGAGCGCATTTCCCTATTCGCCGGACCGCAGCTACACGCCCCCCGACGCCCCGGTCGAAAACCTACGCAGACTTCATGCCCGTCTTGGCATCTCACGAGCGGTGATCGTGCACGCTAGCTGCCACGGCACGGACATGGACGTAACCTTGGACGCCATCGCGTCGAGCCACGGCGCCTATCGCGGCGTGGCCTGCGTCGACGATGCGGTGACGGATGAGGAATTGCAGCGCCTGCACGCCGGCGGAATTCGCGGAATTCGATTCAATTTCGTCAAGCACCTGGGCGGGGTGCCGGACCTCGCAGTCTTCCACCGCCTGGTTGCGCGGATCAAGCCGCTGGGTTGGCACGTGGTGCTGCACTTCGATGCCGAGGACATCCTGACGCAGACGGAGCTTTTGCGCCGAATCGACGTGCCCTTCATCATCGACCACATGGGGCGAGTCAAAGCGGCCGACGGCCTCACACAGCGCCCGTTCCAGCTCCTGCTCGATCTATACGGCAGCAATCCTCTGGCATGGATCAAGGTCTGCGGCTCCGAGCGCGTGTCGGTGGGCAAGCGCCCATTCCGGGACGCGGTGCCGTTCGCGCGCGCCCTGATCGGCGTGGATTCGCAGCGCATCCTCTGGGGCACGGACTGGCCGCACCCGAATATTTCCAAGGACATGCCCAATGACGGCGAGCTGGTCGATCTGTTTGCGGAAATCTGCCCGGACCCGGCGATGCGGCAGCGCATCCTCGTGGACAACCCGACTCGCCTGTATTGGGCCGACTGACCAGCAGAGGGTTTGAACATGATCATCGACTGCCACGGTCATTACACCACCGCACCGGGCGCGCTGCAGAAATTTCGCGACGAACAAATCGCAGGCCTCAAGGCCGGCATCGACGTGCCGCTGTCCGCCCGGACGAAGATCGGCGACGATGAGATCCGCGAGAGCCTGGAGAATGCCCAGCTCAAGCTGCAGCGTGCGCGGGGCACCGACCTCACGATTTTCTCGCCGCGCGCATCCGCCATGGCGCATCACATCGGCAATGAGACCACCAGCCGCCGCTGGACCGAAGCCTGCAACGACTTGATCCATCGGGTGGTGTCCCTGTACCCGGAGAACTTCGTCGGCGTGTGTCAATTGCCGCAATCGCCCGCGGCGGCGCCCGTCAACAGCGCCGCGGAGCTCGAACGCTGCGTCAAGGAGCTGGGATTCATCGGCTGCAATCTGAACCCGGACCCTTCGGGCGGCCATTGGACCTCGCCGCCCTTGACCGATCGGCACTGGTATCCGCTGTACGAGAAGATGGTCGAACTCGACGTGCCCGCCATGGTGCACGTGAGCTCCTCCTGCAATGCGAATTTCCACGCGACCGGCGCACACTACCTCAACGCCGATACCACCGCCTTCATGCAATTCCTGACCAGCAATCTGTTCGCCGATTTTCCGACCCTCAAATTCATCATTCCGCATGGCGGCGGCGCCGTTCCCTATCATTGGGGCCGGTACCGCGGAATCGCCCAGGACTTGAAGCGCCCCTTGCTCGCGGACTACGTACTCAAGAACGTGTTCTTCGATACCTGCGTCTATCATCTGCCGGGGATTGAGCTATTGCTCAAAGTGATACCCGTCGACAATATTATTTTCGGTTCCGAGATGGTGGGAGCCGTGCGCGGGATCGACCCTGAGACCGGCCAGTATTACGACGACACCAAGCGCTACGTGGATGCGCTTGGGCTTGGCGAGGCCGATCGCTTCAAGGTATTCGAAGGCAATGCGCGCCGCGTGTTTCCGCGGCTCGACGCACGGCTCAGGACATCGCGCCCGCTGGATAGCGCCCGCTAAACAGCGCCCGCTAAACAGCGCCCGCTGTTCAGCGAGGGGCGCTGTACACGATCTTTCCGCCCACCATGGTCGTGAGTACGCGCGTCTTGCCGATGGTCTCGGGCGGGACTGAAAAGATGTCCTGCGACAGCACTGCAAGGTCCGCCAACTTGCCCACTTCCAGAGTGCCGACTTTGCCGTCGGAAAACGCCGCGTACGCGGAACCTTGGGTGTAGGCGCGCACGGCATCGGCCACGGGGATCCGCTCCTCCGGAGTATAAGTCGCGCCGGCCAGTGTGGCGCCGCCCTGGCCTGCGCCATCGAGCGATCCGCCCGCGACGTTGGCCGTGTCCGCGGACTTCCACACCTGCCGCGTCGCCGTCTCCTGGATCGATACGAAAGGATCGGGGGGCCAGGTGCAGGGCCAGTCGCTGCTGAACGCGAGCACGGCGCCGCTTGCCTGCAGGGAATGCCAGCGGTCGGAAACCACTTCATCGGTCGGATCGTAGTTACCGCCGTCTTCGCCGCAGCAGAACGAGGGTTGCATGTCGGCGATCACCCCCAGCTTCGCGAAGCGCGGCACGTCGGCCGCCTCGACCAGATCCAGATGCTCGATGCGCAGCCGCCGATCGCGCACGCCGTGCGCCTGCTCGAGGCGCTCGTAGGTGTCCAGAATCATGCGTACCGAGTCCGTGCGCAGGGCATGCGTCATGATCTGAAACCCGCGCGAATCCAGTTCCATGACCAGGTGCTCGTAAGTTTGCGCCGAATAGACGAGCGGCGGGATCAAGCCGGTGCCGCCATCGGCGAAAAATTTCACCAGGTTCGCCGACACCCAATCGTCATGATAGAGCTGCCGTGCCTGCTCGAGATCCGCCAGAAAACCGGGGGTGAGATGCTGCTGCACGGCGACCGCCCCGAAACTCGTGCGCGTGCGCACCGTGAGCGTGCCGCGGTCGCGCAAGGTGCCATAGAGCTTGATCTCCGCCAGATCGCCGGTGGCGTTGACCACGCTGGTGATGCCGAAGCTGTTCAAATAGTGGCCGGCGGCCTGCAGCATGGCCAGTTTCTCCTCGAGCGGCACGCGCGCGTCGACCGCGCGCGCCGCAAGCTGCATGGCGGCCTCGAGCAGGACGCCGGTGGGATGGCCGCTGGCATCGCGAATCACACCGCGCTCCTCATCGGCGTCTGCCACCGGCCGATCGGTGAGGCCGGCCATCCGCAGTGCGGCGGAATTGAGCCACAGGGCATGTTCGGAGGTGTTGTGGATCACCACCGGACGATCGGCAACCGCGCGGTCCAGCAGCGCATGCGTGGGAGTGGTGGGCGGCACGGAGCTGAAATCCGCGCGGCCGAACAACACCGCATCCTGCGGATGCGCCGCCGCGTATGCCTTCAATCGCTCGACGAAGAGCTCCGGTTTGTCCGGCGTGATGCTGGCTTGCGGCGTGGAGAGGTTCATGCCGTGCAGGGCATACGCCCCGTACAACATATGGGTGTGCGAGTCGACGATTCCGGGAATGACGGTTTGCCCGTGCAGATCGATGACTTGCGCGTGGCCGCGATGCTTCAAGACCGCGGCATCCGAGCCCACGGCCTCGATGTGATCGTCCTTGACGGCCAATGCCGTGACCCATGGTTCGCGCGCATTGCCGGTATAAATATGACCATGAATGAGCACGGTGTTGCCGGCGAACGCCGCGGCCTGCCAGCCCGTGGCCACGATTACGGCGCACAGGCGCCAACCCTTACTCAGCTTCAATGTTCTCTCCCTTTGGAAAAGTATAGCCAGTATGCCGCCGCGACGCGCACCTTACTGAAGCATGCGCAGCCACTCGCGCAGCGCCACGGCCACCGCATCGGGCCGTTCGAATGGTGCCATGTGACCGGCCGCATGGATCTCGAACAGGGTCGCATGCGGAATCCGGCGCCGCATGGTCTCGTGCTGCGATACCGGCGACCAGGTGTCTTCGCTGCCGCTGAGGAGGAGAGTGGGCACCTGGATCTCCGGCAACACCGGGAGGGCATCCGGGCGATTCAGCAGTGCATTGATCTGACCGGCGTACACATCCGGAGTCGAGCGCTCGATCATGGCCGCCAGGCGCGGCAGCAGTTCCGCCGAGCGCGCGCCGCCCGCCATCATCGGCGGCAGCCACTCGGCCGCGAGCGCCGACATGCCC
>JBARBX010000145.1:0-3347 GCA_049793535.1 Steroidobacteraceae bacterium
GACCAACATGGATATGCTCACGATACCGGCGGCCGGCGGCGTCGATTCGACGGCGTTGATTGCGGGCGACTTTTCGAACGGCAACGATGGAGTCGTGCTCAAGGGCGCGGGCAAGCGGCTTGCCGACATCAAAGGTCAGGAAGTCAACCTGGTGGAACTCTCGGTATCGCACTACCTTCTCGTTCGCGCGCTCGGCAGCATTGGGCTGCGCGAACGCGACATCAAGATCGTCAATACATCCGACGCCGATATCGTCGGTGCATTTGCCGCGCCCGGCACTTCCGCGGTGGTGACCTGGAAACCGCAGCTAAGCGCGGTGTTGGCGTCGCCGAACGCGCAACTGGTGTTCGATTCCAGCAAGATTCCGGGAGAAATCATCGATTTGATGGTGGTGAAAACCGCGACGCTCGCCGCCAACCCGAAGTTCGGCAAAGCGTTGGTGGGCGCCTGGTATGAAACGATGGCGCTCATGCTGCGCAACGATGCGGCAGCCAAATCCGCCCGCGCCGCCATGGCCAAGGCCTCCGGAACAAATCCCGCCGGCTTTGAGGCGCAACTTGCGACAACGCATTTGTTCGCGACGCCCGCGGACGCTTATGCCTTCATGACGGGCGAGGCCATCATCAAGACCATGGACCTGGTACGGCGGTTCTCATTCGAACACGGCATCCTGGGTCAGGGTGCGAGTTCGGCCGACGTCGTCGGGATCCAATTTCCCGCGGGCAAGTCCCTCGGCGATTCGAACAATTTGAAGATGCGCTTCGATCCGCGGTTCACCAAAATGGCCGTTGACGGCCAGTTGTAAGCGGCCTGGCAGCGTGCGCCGTCTCGTAAATCAGCGTCCGGGCCGAGGCGGCCTGCTTGCCTTGAGCATTCTGCCATTCGTGCTGCTGATTTCGGCGTATCTGGTCGGTTCGAACGCGCGGCTTGCGGCCAACCCGGGCGACAAGCTCCTGCCCTCGCCGGCCGCCCTTGCCAGCACGGTTCATCACTACGCCTTCGAGGAGGATGAGCGCTCAGGCGATATTCTCCTGTGGGCCGATACGGCCGCCAGCCTCAAGAGGATTCTAATTGCGCTGGGAATCAGCGCGCTCCTGGGTGTGACGCTCGGCACGGGCATAGGCGTGATTCCCTATGTCAGAGCGGCGCTGGCGCCGTTCATCGCCGCGCTCTCCTTGATTCCGCCGTTGGCGATCCTGCCAATACTCTTCATCGTGGCCGGCTTGGGCGAACTCGCCAAGGTGTTGCTGATCATCATTGGCGTCGCGCCCATCATCGTACGCGATCTTGCCATGCGGACGGCTGAATTGCCGGCGGAGCAGACGATCAAAGCCCAAACTCTCGGCGCCTCCACCTGGCAATTGATCATTCGCGTCGTCCTACCGCAGATGTGGCCGAGGCTCATCGACGCCCTGCGCCTGAGTTTGGGATCGGCATGGCTGTTTCTCATCGCCTCGGAAGCGATCGCGTCGACCGAGGGTCTCGGATATCGAATATTCCTCGTGCGGCGTTATTTGGCGATGGACGTGATTCTGCCCTATGTCGCCTGGATCACATTGCTGGCCTTTGGGATGGATGCCTTGCTGCGCCTGCTCCGTTCCAAGGCCTTTTCATGGGCATGAGCCCCAGGCAATAGTCGATGACGCAAATTACCGTGAAGCGGCTTTGGAAAGAATACGCATCGCAGGTCGTGCTCGAGAACGTGAATTTGCACATCGGGGATCATGAGTTCGTCACCATCGTGGGCGCGTCGGGATGCGGCAAGACCACGTTTCTGCGAATGCTGCTCGGAGTCGAGACGCCCAGTCGGGGCGAATTCCTGATCGATGGCAAAGCGCTGTCGCAAGAGCCCGGACCGGATCGGGGCATCGTATTTCAGCGCTATTCGCTGTTTCCGCACTTGACCGTACTCGGCAACCTGCTGCTGGGTCTGGAATTGCGCCAATCCCGATTGCTCGGACGGCTGCTCGGCGCGCGCCGGCGGGACGCGATTGCCAAGGCCGATCAATTGCTGGATGCCGTCGGCCTGAGCGCGTCACGCGGGAAATATCCCGCGCAACTCTCCGGCGGCATGCAGCAACGCCTTTCCATTGCGCAATCGGTCATCTGCGAGCCCAAAATTCTGCTGCTCGACGAGCCGTTTGGCGCCTTGGACCCCGGGGTCACCGCGGATATGCATGAAATTATTCTCAAGCTGTGGAACCTCAACAAGATGACCATTGTCATGGTCACTCACGACGTGAAAGAGAGCTTCTATCTGGGCACGCGCTTACTGGTGTTCGACAAAGTACGAGTGGATTCCCAAGATCAAGACAGGTTCGGCGCGACGATTACCTACAATATTCCTCTCAGAGGGCACAGGAGCACCCAACCAGATCTCCCATCGCCTGGCATCGGGAGCCGCCGTATTGACGCGGGACATCGGCACGAGTAGCTTAATTTGAACCATTCATGCACGATTGTTGCGCACGTCAACTAGGCCGAATACCGCGACTCGGGAGGTTTCTAAGTGCCGTGTGGCGGACACCAGGAAGTGTGCCAAGAAGCCATCGCCCATGTTGAACAGGCCATCTCGGCGAACCTGGGCAGCTGTGGGGTGCTGAGCGCGCCCATTCTTCGATTGTCATCGGCACCGGGCAAGCGCCTGCGCTCGCTTCTTCTGCTCGGATTCGCTAGCGTTGAGTCCGGAAGCCGGGAATTGAAACAGACGGCATTCCGCGCTGCCGCCGCAATCGAGATGATTCACGAGGGCAGTCTCGTTCACGACGACATTGTGGATCGCTCTCTCGTAAGAAGGCACCAAGCGTCGACCGCTGCGGAGTTTGGGGTGCGCACCGCGAATCATGTCGGCATTTATCTTGTCGCTCGGGGTGTCAGCACGCTCGCTTCGCTGGCGGCGGAAATGAATCTACGAATCGATTTCGCCGTGCTCAAACGACTGGCTTACGCGCAGCTGCTCGAATGCCTTCCCCCCGAGGCAAGCTTGGATGAGCAACGGGCGCGCGCCCTGAAGATCATGGATGGAAAGACGGGCGCCCTGTTTGTATTGGCTGCGAGTCTCGGGGCACAACTTGCAAGCATGCAAGTCGGTTCGGTCACGGATACTACCGCTGTGGAGGCCTATGCGCTCAATCTGGGGCGGGGATTTCAGATACGAGATGACGTGCTGGATTTGACGAGTCGCTCCACGTCGGAGCGGCCCGCGGGCACTGACTTGCGCAACGGGCTCTGCAGCTGGCCCGTGCTGCATTGGGCGCTGCTGCAACCCCTTTGGTCCGATACGGTCGCTCGCCTGCGGCGATGCCGGGGCAACCACGACGAATGCAGCAAGCTCAAGAGCGAAGTTC
>JBARBX010000146.1:0-3371 GCA_049793535.1 Steroidobacteraceae bacterium
GACTGTAGCCTTCCTTCAACCCCCACACGCCGCCGCTCGTGCCCGCATCCATGAAAAGAAAACCCTTCGTTTTCAATTCCGCCGCGCGCCGCATCGATTCTTTGTAGTTGCTGTTCCCGCCATCCACCAGCAAATCGCCTTTCGCGAGATGCGGCAGCAAATCGGCGATCGTCTGATCCACCGGCGGACCGTTCGGAACCATGATCCAAATCGTGCGCGGCGCCTTCAGCTTTGACGCCAATTCCGCCAATGAACTCGCGCCGCCGCCGCCCACGGACACTACTTTCGCCACTGCTGCCGCGTCGCGGTCGTAACCAATCGCGGTATGACCGCCGCGCACCAGGCGTTCCACCATATTCGCGCCCATTTTTCCCAGGCCCACCATTCCGATTTCCATTGCGTTGCCTCCTCTTTCTGATTTCGTCGTTCTTGCGCCCTCAGGCGGAAACCTGCCAGACGATTCCCTTTTCGTTCAGCTCTTTGCGCAACTGCGCGCCGTCTCGAAATTGAATCGTATGCATTCCCAATTGTCGCGCGCTATCCAGATTTCCCGCGCGATCGTCGATAAACAAGCATTCGCCCGCTTCGCGCTGTGTCACTTCGAGCGCGCGGCGATAAATTTCTTCGCCCGGCTTGCGCGTGCCAAGAAAGCAGGAGCTGAAAAAAGCGCTGAAGCTTCTTCGCAAGCCGAATTTCCGGATGCGGTAAACATTCAGCTCGACCGCCTCGTTGTTCAGCGTGGACATCAGGTACCGCCCGGTGCGCGCAAGGTCGTCAGCGATTCGATGCCCTTCCGGCAGGTCGCGTGACTGCGCAAACATGAAATCGCGGAATTCATTCCTCGTGAATGGCCGCGGCTGATAAAAAATCGTGCGTTCCAGGTATGTCTCAAGCGTGATTCGGCCGCATTCCCAAGCGCCGTTCGCCGATTCGTGACGTGTCTCAAAATCTCCGGCGGCCCATAGAGGTTCGGCCAGTCGGCGATGGCGGTCGTACCGTGCAACGCCATGTAATTGAGCACCACCATCTGCACCAGGTTGGGAACGTTGTTGCCGGCGGGGCTGCCGGTCGTGTTCTGCGAACCGTCGGGGTTGAAGTTGCCGATCTGCAAGCTCAATTCCGGATTGCTCTGTGCCGGCACCGGCCGGCCATTGGGGCTGTACACCAGGAAATAGGTCGCCGCGACGTTTTGGTTGTCGGCCGTCCACACACCCTTGCCGCGCCCGCCGACGGAACTGTCGATCATGCCGCTGCTGGCGAGCGAACCGTCGCTGAACACGTAGATCATGACCGGCTTGCCCACTCGCGCGGCGTACTCCAGGCAGGCGCCGATGCAGTTGCCGAGATTGAGGTCGCGTGCCTCGCCTGTGGCGCGGTCGCCGGTGTGGTAATCGAAACCGTCCATCTCGATGGTGCCCGCCGCGGCGTTGCCGTCGATCACCAGTTTCATGATGGAGGCGGTTTTCTGATAGTCCGAGTTGGCCTGGAACTCAGCCGCGGTAAAGATGCCGCTGGGACCCACGACGTTCGGATCCTGGCTCGGGTCGACCGAACCCGGGTTGCTGTACGTGTCGACGGTATAAGCCGCCTTGGTATAGCCGCACCCGACAATTCCCGGAGTGGTGGTTCCGGTACCCAACGCCGCGGTGTTCAGCGCCGTATTGTTCGCATAGGCCGTGACCGTGTTGTACTTGGCGTCGCTGACGCGCTTCATCGATTCCAACACATTGGTGACGTCGGCCGGATGCGGCAACAGGGTACCGAGCTGACCGGTGCTCACCAGACCCTGGGTGTCCGCGGGACTGGAGACTTTAGTGGGCTGGGCGGCGGCAATCATCATCGTCGGCGGCGACATGGAGTTACCGCCCGACATGGAACTCTCGGATCCGATCAGATTCAGCAACCCGCCGCGTGCGCCGTACTGATAGATGCCATACATGGGATTGTGCGGGTTGGTGTTGGTATCGTTCTGCGACAGCGCCGGAATGATGGTGCCGTTGGTGCCCGCCATCGCCTTGGCGCTGGCGCGAAGCTTCATGCCGCGCAAATGCGCGCTGTCCGAGTGATAGCGCAAGCCGAAGCTCGCATCGATGAAGTTGCCCGTCGTGCTGGGGTTCGGCACCATGGTGCCGGGCAGCCCCAGCTTGCTGTACCCCGCGACCGACAGGAAGTCGAGCTGCCCTGTGGGACCGCCCACCAGCACATTGGAGCCGGCAATGTTGCCGCCGCCCGCGAGATCGAAGCAGATGAAGGGGATCTTGCCCGCACCGGTCGTGATACTGCAGGGCTTGAGCAACGACTGGATGTCGCCCGCGAGCGTTGCATGCGCATAGCGCGGCGCCGCCAGCATCGCCAGGAGCGAAGGCCCGATCACCGTGGCGGAGCCTGTGATGAAGCTCTGAGCCAGGAACTCGCGCCGCGTGCGCGGACGGGGGTGTTCCTGGAGTCGCAGCGGTTCGTGCAAACCCAGCGCCTTTGATTTCTTGCTCATAGAAAGACCTCTTCCGTCTTGCTTAGTTGATCAACATGTCGGCGCTGCCGAATGCCGTCGCGCAGGCGGCCGCCGCCACCGCCTTCGTTCCCGCGATCGTGGTGCAGTCGTTATCCGAGCACAGCAGGCCGATCAGACTGTTGAGTTCGGTGGTCACCGTGCTCGCGGCTGGCTGGCTCTTCGGAGAATTGCCCAGCACCCGGTTGGCGAGCGCGCTGGTGACGGTGCTGGCTCCCGCCGGAAACTGGCCGGCAGTCAGAGCCGAGCCGAACACAGTCGGCTGCAACGCCGGCGTATTGGCCGCCTCATTGCAGTATTGAATCGCCAACTGCGCGACGCCTATTTGGTTCGAGGAAGAGAAGCCCTCGAGCGTCGGGTCCGTCGGCAGCTGCTGCTGCACGGCCTGGTAGGTGGCGCTGACGGCTACGTCCGTCGTCGGTATGCCGGTGAGCAGCGACAGGGTCGCATTGATCTCCGCGAACGTGCGCACGCCGATGTCGGCGACCACTGGGCCCAGCGCGGGCGGCGGCGTGGCCGGCGTCGGCTCAACGACCACGTTCTTGTGGCTGCCGAGCACATCGAAGGTCAGGAAGAACTGGTCGGTCAACGGTCCACTCTGCAGGCCGATGACCGTGCCGATGTTCGACAGCACCTCGCCTTGAGAGGTGTAGCCCGTTCCGGTAATCGTGGTGTTCAGCGGTATGTACGCCTGGCCCACCTGCGGAACCGCGCCGTTCAGGCCGATGCGGATGCCCTGCACGGGGATGCTGGGCAGATTGCTCGCCGTGACCGCCGGGTCGAGCGAGATGAACGTCGGCTGGTAGAACAGGTAGCTGTAGCTGTCGTACTGGCTCACGGTGAACATGACGTAGGATTGCGA
>JBARBX010000147.1:0-8636 GCA_049793535.1 Steroidobacteraceae bacterium
CAGACGGGGGCCGCGCAAACCGGCGCCGCCGCGGTCAAGAAATTTCCGCTGGCGCCCGAGCCGGCCTATTACTTCGAGCCGAAGTGGTCGCCGGATTCCAAGCGCATCGCCTTTCACGACAATCGGCTGAAGGTCTACGTGCTCGACACCGTCACGGGAAAACTCAGCGTCATCGACGACCAGAACGTCTACGGCGGATTTTCGGATGCGAGCTACGACCTTGCATGGTCGCCCGATTCGAAGTGGATCGCCTACCCGCGCTCCCTCGACAATCACCTGCACGCGCTCTATCTCTACTCGGTCGACAGCGGCAAGTCGACCCAGGTCACGGATTCGCTGGCGGATTCCCGCCTGCCCGCCTTCGATCGCGGCGGCAAATACCTCTTCTACACGGCCAGCACGAACGCCGGGGCGACCTCCGACGGTCTGGATATGACCAGCGACCTGTACGAGGTGCGTTCGAATATCTACGCCATCGTGCTCGCCGCCGACCAGGCGTCGCCCATCGCTCCCGAGTTGGACGATGAAAAGGCGCCGGGGGAGAAGCCGGCCGATGCGAAGGAAGGCGGCGACAAGGGACCGGCCGCCGCCCACCCCATGCCGCGGGTGGCGGTCGATCTGACGGGCATCGAGGCGCGTTCGGTCGCGCTGCCTCTGCCCACCGCCGCCTATACGGCTCTGGCCGCGGGGACCCACGGCAGTCTCTACTACCTGGTCAGATTCGACCAGGGACGGTTCGACGACCGCGCCGCGACCTTGAGTCGCTGGACGCTGGAGGAGCGCAAAGCGGAGACAGTAGCCGAGCGCGTCGAGAGTTTCGAACTCTCCGCCGACGGAGAAAAAATGCTGCTGGCCGTATCCAACCGCAAACCGGATGCGCCGGCGCCTGCGGGCGGCGACGACGCCCGGCCGACCTGGGTGATCGCTCCGGCCAATGTACCGCTCAAAGCGGGCGAGGGCACGCTGTCACTGACGGGCCTGGAGGTTCGCGTCGACCCTCCGGCAGAATGGATGCAGATGTACCGCGAGGTGTGGCGCATCGAGCGGTCCTATTTCTACGACCCGAATTACCACGGTGCTCCCACCGTCGCCGACGAACGCCGCTACGAACCGTATGTCGCGTCGATCGCATCGCGGGCGGATCTCAACTACGTGTTTCAAGACATGCTGGGGGAGTTTTCAGTGGGTCATCTGCGGGGCAACGGCGGAGCGATACCCCGGGCGCACCGAGTGCCCGGCGGGCTGCTCGGCGCCGACTACGTCGTCCGCGACAATCGCTACTGCCTCGCGAAAATCTATTCGGGGGGAGAGTTCAATCCGCACGACAAGGCGCCTCTGGCGCAACCCGGACTCAATCTGCACGCCGGCGATTGCATTCTCGCCGTCAACGGGCAGGAATTGACCGCCGCCATCGACATCCAGCAGCCACTCGAAGATTCGGCCGAACACGCCGTCACGCTGCGCGTCGCGTCGGCCGACGGCGGCAAGGTGCGCGACGTCACCGTCGTACCCGTCGCCAGTGAAGCCGCCCTGCGCCACATCGATTGGATCGAATCCAATCGGCGCAAGGTGGAACATCTGTCCGGGGGAAAGCTCGCCTACGTGTACTTGCCGAACACCGGCGCGGAAGGCTTCACCAACTTCAATCGCTACTACTTCGCGCAGACCCAGAAGCAGGGTGCGATCATCGACGAGCGCTTCAATGCCGGCGGACAAATGGCCGATTACATCGTGGAGGTCATGAGCCGCCACATCGAATCGTATTGGTCGCCCCGCTACGGCAAAATCGAGCACACGCCGAATGCCGGCATCTACGGACCCAAAGTGATGATCGCGAACGAAGTCTCCGGCTCCGGCGGCGATGCGCTTCCGTGGCTGTTCAAGCAGGCGAAGATCGGCACCTTGGTGGGCAAGCGTACCTGGGGCGGCTTGGTCGGCATCAGTGAAATTCCCGTCCTGATGGACGGCGGGCACGTCACCTCGCCGAGCGTCGCATTCTTTTCGCCGGCGGGCGAGTGGGACGTGGAGAATCACGGGGTGGACCCGGACGTGACGGTCGAGCAGGACCCGAAGGCTGTGGGCGAAGGTCACGACCCTCAATTGGAGGCGGCGGTCCAGATCGCGCTGCGTGAACTGGCGGCGCATCCGCGGACTCAGCCCGCAAGGCCCGCCTATCCGGACTACCATCACTCGTGATGATTCTCAGCATCGACGACTTGCGCGATCTCGCGAGAAGGCGCATTCCGCGCGCCATCTTCGACTATGCCGCGGGCGGCTCCTACGATGAGAGGACTCTGTCGCGCAACACGGCAGACCTCGATGCGATGACTTTTCGCCAGCGCGTCATGGTGGACGTGTCGAACGTGTCGCTTGCGACCACGCTGGTGGGCACGAAGGTGTCGATGCCTTTGGCCATTGGCCCCACCGGCCTCGCGGGTCTTTTCTGCGCGGACGGGGAGATTCTGGCGGCGCGGGCGGCCGCGGCCTGCGGCATTCCGTACTGCATGAGCACCATGTCCATCTGCTCGATCGAGGACGTCCGCGAGGCCACCGGGCAGCCGTTCTGGTTTCAGCAATACCTGATGAAGGATCGCGGCTTCAACCAGGAACTCATCGATCGAGCCGCCGCCGCGCAATGTTCGGCGCTCATGCTCACGCTCGATTTACAGGTGCTGGGGGAGCGCCGCCGCGATCCGCGCAACGGGCTCACGATCCCGCCGCGCCTCACCCTGCGCAATGCCTTCGACGTGGCTACGAAGCCGGCCTGGGCGCTCAAGGTGCTGTTCGGCAAACGGCGGACTTTCGGCAATTTGGCCGGGCGAATCGGCGGCTCGAGCGGAATCCGCACGCTGGCGGAGTGGACGGCGGCTCAATTCGATGCATCCGCGAATTGGCGCGATGTGGAATGGGTCAGGAGCCGCTGGCCCGGAAAGCTGATTCTCAAAGGAGTGCTCGATGCCGAGGACGCCCGCTTAGGGGTGGCCGCGGGAGCGGACGCCATCGTTGTATCGAATCACGGCGGTCGGCAACTCGACGGCGCGCCGTCCTCGATCTCCGTGCTGCCGGAGATCGCCGCGGCCATCGATGGGCGCTGCGAAGTGATGTTCGACGGCGGCATTCGCTCCGGCCAGGATATCGCGAAGGCTCTGGCGCTCGGCGCCCGCGGCACGTTGATCGGCCGTTCGTTTCTCTATGCCCTGGCGGCGGCCGGCGAGGCGGGTGTGACCAAGGCCGTCGAGATCATGCGTAATGAGCTGCGCGTGACGTTGGCGCTGACGGGGACGAGGGCCGTCGACGCCGTGGGTCCGCACATTCTGCGCCTGTAGGAGCGCCGGCCGCCGGCGCTTTAAATCATCGGCAGTCCACGACGCGGTCGTCCGCGCGGAAATGCCGCCTCGATTCTCGCCAATTCTGTCTGGCCGAGCTTGAGGGTCATCGCGCCGGCATTGTCCGTGACGTGTGCGACGCTCGACGCTTTGGGGATCACGCACACCTCCGGATGCTCGAGCAGGAAGCTCAGCGCGACCTGCCTGGCGGTCGCTCCGTGGTCATCGGCGATGTCCTGCAGCACGCGGCCCTGGCGGGTTCGCGCGTCGAAAACCGCCGTCGATTGGCCGAAGGGAGTGTATGCAACCACCGCGGTGCCGTGTTCCCGGCACCAGGGCAGCACGGCATGTTCGATCGCACGCTCCTGCAGGTGGTACAGCACCTGATTGCAGACCGGATGTCCGGCACCGGCGATGGCGGCCACTTCGTCGAGATCGGCCACGTCGAAATTGCTCACGCCCCAGGAGAGGATCTTGCCGTCGCGAACCAGGACTTCGAAGGCGGCGATCGTTTCCGCCAACGGGACACTGCCGCGCCAGTGCAGCAGATAGCAGTCCAGCCGGTCCGTGCCCAGGCGGGAGAGAGACTTTTCGCAGGCTTCGAGCGTGCGTTTTTTCGAGGCATTGCTCGGCAGCACCTTCGATACCAGAAAGACTTCGTCGCGCCGGCCCGCGATCGCCTCGGCGATGAGGGATTCCGCGGCTCCGGAGCCATACATCTCGGCTGTGTCGATGTGAGTCAGTCCGAGATCGAGTCCGCGGCGCATCGCGGCCACCGCTGCGTGCGCCGGCGACTCCTCGGCTCGCCACGAGCCCTGGCCCACGGGCGACACGCGGCGTTGGTGGCCGCCGAAAGGTCGAGTGGCGAGTGGGTCGGTCATGTTTCGGTATCGGCGAGGCCGGCGCCGCCATACTAGACGTGCTGCACTGCACATGTCACTCGACGAGCGCGCCATTGCGCTCCGCGTCAGCGCGTGACGACGGCGAGGGTTCGATCGCAATGGATTATGTCGTCGGCGAGCGTCTATTCCCGTGGGTTTCCCGACAAAGGTTAAGATATACATTAGCTGGGACGCGACGCGACGCGGCGCTCGGCGCGCTGGGCTCTCGCGAGGATTCTAAAGTCAGGGAGGTCTCGAACATTACGACGCCGGCAGCGCCGAGTGAGTACCGCGAATCCCAACCCCTGTGGGATTTCATGCGCGTTGGGTCCGCTCGGCGCGCCGCCTCGCTCGCCGTTTTCGCGGCGCTGTACGCGATCCTCGTCTTCGAGGGATTGATGCTGCGCGAGGACTCGCGCCATTTGGTCATCATCTGGCCGGCCGCGGGCCTGCTGTTCATGGCGTTGTGGTCTTCGCCGCGGCGCAACTGGATCTGGATCCTCGGTATTCAGCTAGCCGTGGAATTGTTGATCGATGTGGCCAGGTTCGGGCATTTCCCCTGGCTGCAATACGCGCAATACACGCCCGCCAACTCGCTGGATGCGATCGTCGGCGCACTCATCGCCCGGCGCTTGATGTCGACCCCGCAGATTCCCCGTCTCAAGCACGTGCTGCAATTCCTCGCCTCGGTTGCGCTCGGCTCCGCGGCGAGTGCGATGCTCGGCGCGATCGATTGGTCGCAACCCGGCGTGGCTCACTACCTGCGCGATTGGCAGATATGGTGGGCGGGAAATTGGCTGGGGTCCCTGTGTGTGGCGCCGGTGGTGATGGGTTGGGCGATTCGCTGGCACCTCCGTAAATTTTCCGCTCCGTCCCCGCCGGCGGCCGAATTGGCGTTGTTCGGGGGTGTGCTGCTCGGCATGACCATCTGGGTGTTTTCGGCGGCGCCCGGCAGTTTGACGTCGATCATCAATCCGCCTTTCATTCTGTTGGCGCTGATGATGGTCGCGGCCTTTCGCATGCCGCCACGCTGGTGCGCAACCTTGGCGGCGATCACCGCGCTGCTGGCGTCGTACTTCGCGAGCCGCGGCTTGGGCCCGTTTGCGGGGGATCCCAACCCCTTCGTGCGGGTGGGCGCCGTGCAGCTATATCTCGCGACTCTCGTCACGATAACCTTCATGTTGACCGTCGTGCTGCTCGAGATGCGCAATGCCATGCAGGAGCTGCGCGCCAGCGGCGAGCGCTACCAAAATTTCGTCGAACAGAGCTCAGAGGCAGTGTGGCGCATCGAGCTGGATGTGCCGATGGCCCCCGGTCTTGCGGTGGACGAGCAAATAGCGTGGCTGCGCGAGCACGCCTATATCGCCGAATGCAATCTGGCGTATCTGAAGCTGAACCGCCTGTTCGGGCTGCCCGATACCGATTCAAGGCTGTGGCGCGCCGATCTGCCCTGGTCCGCGATTTATCTCGAGCACATCGGCACGGCGGCTCAGCAGGGATACTCGTCGGACGGCCTGCAATTCACGTTGTCCATCGATTCTCGGCAGTGCACGTACATCACGAGTTTCCGCGGCGTCATGCAAGACGGAAGTCTGGCGCGAGTGTGGTGCGTCGCGCGCGACGTGACGGATCTCATCGAGCTCAGCGACCGCCTGCGCCAGAAACAGGAGCGATTGCAGTTGTACGCGCGGCAGTTGGTAGGCGCGGAGGAGCGCGCCCGGCGGGCCACCGCCGTGGACCTGCACGACGGTATCGGGCAGCAACTGGTCGGCCTTGCGATGACGGTCGCGGCGGCCGCCTCGCGAGCGGCGCCCGAAGTGCGCCTGCTGCTCGGCGAGGCCACGCACACGATACGCGAGGTGCAGTCGATCACTCAGCGGGTCATCGCCGATTTGAGTCCCCCGGGGCTCTACGATCTCGGTTTGGAACCCGCGCTCAAATGGCTCAGCGTCTACATGCGCAGCAAGGACAATCTGGAGGTCGACTTGAAGGTCGCCGCGGATGCCGCGGCCTACGATCTGGACCTCAGAGTTCTTGTGTTCAAGTTGATTCGAGAGCTGCTCCGAAATGTCGTCAAGCATTCCGGCGTCCGATCGGCCGCGGTCACGGTTTCGCAGACGCCCAGTGAGTTGCGCGTCGTGGTGGAAGATCAGGGTGTGGGGTTCGAATGGCAATTGAGCCTGTTCGAGGCACGATCGGAAGGATTCGGCCTGTGGAGCGTCGCGGACCGGGTGCGCGCCGCCCAGGGCGAGATGACGGTCGATACCTCTCCCGGCCGCGGGTGCCGCGTCGCGGTGGTGTTCCCCCATCATGCGATCGTACCGCTGCTGCAGCCCAAGGACGCGCGCGGCGAATCCCTCGCGCCGGGCGGCACGCGCTCCGCGTCCAATTGAATCGCCTCAGGCGGGGCTCTGCGCCAGGCGCCGCGACATGCGCAGTGCCGCTTCCCGACCTTGGTAGTAGCCCTGCACGATTCCAAGCTGCACGAAGCCGAGGCACTCGTAGAAAATGCGCGCGGCTTCGTTGTGCGTGCGCAATTCCAGGTTGATGCGAAACACGCCCGCTTCCATGGCGGTGGCGGTGAGCCAGCTCATGAGCTGCCGTCCGATTCCCTGGCGGCGATGTTCCGGGGCCACCGCGAGCAGGTTCAAATGGGCCACCTCGTCGCCGAAATGCATGATGGCGAATGCCGCAATTCTCCGTTCACGGCGTGCGACGACCACCGAGGATTCGGGTCCCGTGATGAAGTGCTGCACGCGGGCGGGCGTCCACGACCAGGTCAGGCCTGTTTCGATCAAGTCGCGGGACATCTCCGCGATTTCGCGCGCGTCGCTCGCGCGCGCCAGCCCCAACGTCGCAATTTCCGACATGCGCGAACTCCTCTAGCGGCTGCGGTACCGATCGGTCGCGAGCACCAGCTCATGCGAATTTCCCGGCTCGAACGCCGAGTGGCCGGCATCCGGCACGATGCGCAAATCCGCTTCGGGCCAGGCGCGATGCAAATCCCACGCGCTGGTGGCGGGGCATACGACGTCGTAGCGTCCCTGAACGATGGTCGCCGGTATGTGCCGAATGCGCGGCACGTCGTCCAGCAATTGACTTTCACTGCGCAGGAAGCCGCGATTCACGAAGTAGTGGCACTCGATGCGGGCCACCGCCAACGCGAACTGGTCTTCGCCCCATTTCCTGATGTTGTCGCCGTTGCTGAGCAAGAAGCTCGCGGACGCTTCCCAAACCGACCACGCGCGCGCGGCCGCCAACCCGACTCGTTGGTCGCTGCCGATCAAGCGCTTGTGGTAGGCGCTCAGAAAGTCGTCGCGCTCGTCGACCGGGATGGCGTCGCGATAGGCCTCCCAGGCATCGGGATAAATTTCCGATGCCCCGTGCTGATAGAACCAGCGGATTTCGGCGTAGCGCAGCAGGAAAATCCCGCGCAGCACCAGCTCGCTGACGCGCTCGGGGTTGGCCTCCGCATAGGCGAGCGCGAGGGTGCTGCCCCAGGAGCCGCCGAATACCAGCCAGCGCTCAATCCCCAAATGCCGGCGCAATCTCTCGATATCCGCGACCAGATGCCAGGTTGTGTTCTCCACGAGGCTGGCGCTCGGACGGCTGCGTCCGCAGCCGCGCTGATCGAACACCACGATGCGATAGTGCCGCGGGTCGAAGAACTGTCGCGCCCGCTTGTCGGAGCCGGCGCCGGGTCCGCCGTGCAGAAACACCGCCGGTTTGCCTGCCGGGTTGCCGCTCTCTTCATAGTAGATTTCATGCACGTCCGAGACGCGCAGATAGCCGTGCCGAAAGGGTTCGATCGCCGGATACAGCTCGCGGCGCGCGGCATTGCGCTTGCCCGCGCGGGAAGCACCGGCTTTGTGGTGGCGGGCCGCGGACTTCGCGAACTTCGCGGGCTTCGCGGCCTGAGCGGAAGTCTTTTTCCTTGCTGCCGGGCGCTTGGGGGTGGATCGCCGCGATGTGGCGCGTGATTTGACCGCCGCGCCTTTGTTGTTCTTCATCATTTTTCCTCTTTAGCTCAAGAATGTGCCCGCGAAACCAAGGGTCCCAGCGGCTTGCCGCCGAGTAGATGTACATGCAGGTGATAAACCTCCTGGCCGCCGTCCCCGCGACAATTGACGATCAATCGATAGCCGCTTTGTGCGATGCCGTGGCGGCGCGCGAGTTCGCGCGCCACGATGAACATGTGTCCAATCAACGATTCGTCCTCATCGGCAATGTCGTCGGCGGTAGGGATGGGTTTGTTCGGGACGATCAGTATATGCACCGGAGCGGCCGGCCTGATGTCCAAAAAGGCGATTACCCGCGAGTCGCGGTAGAGCACCGTGGCCGGAATCTCGCCGGCGATGATTTTCTCGAAAAGCGTAGGCATTTCATATGCCTCCATCTCAAGGGACCCCAAGATTAGCAGGAACCGCGG
>JBARBX010000148.1:0-3379 GCA_049793535.1 Steroidobacteraceae bacterium
CGGAGCCCTACTGCTGACGGGTGCCACGGCCAGCGTCAAGGGCTATGCGCATTCGGCCGCCTTTGCCATGGGAAAGTTTGCGCTGCGCGGACTCGCGCAAAGTGCCGCGCGCGAACTCGGCCCCAAGGGCATCCATGTCGCACACTTCGTCATTGACGGCGCCGTGCGCGCGGCCGGGCGCCCGGACACCGCGGACAAACCCGACAGCACACTCGACCCCGACGCCATAGCGCAAGCCTACATGGATGTGCTGCGGCAGCCTCGTAGCGCTTGGTCGCAAGAAGTCGAACTGCGCCCCTGGGTCGAACACTTCTGAACACGATGTACCCGTACCCTGTATCGTTGAGCCGAATCGCGAGGATCACGCTTGAGCACGACTGTTCTTGACTCCCCCCGCTCACTGGCTGCATCCGTCGCCGAGCGCTGGTATGTGGTGATCGTGATGTGCCTGGTGTACGCGGTCAGCATCGCCGACCGGTACGTGGTGTCCACCGTCCTCGAGCCCATCCGGCTCGACCTCAAGTTGACGGATGCCGGAGCGGGCTTTCTTACGGGGGTGCCCCTGGGATTGTTCTACGTCTCCTTCGGCATACCGATGTCCTGGCTGGCCGACCGCAGGAACCGGCGCAACATCCTCGCCGCCTCTCTCGTGCTGTGGTCGGGGTTCACCGCCCTATGCGGGCTGTCGCGAAACTATTGGCAATTCCTGGCGGCCCGGGTCGCCGTAGGCGTCGGCGAAACGGGCGGAACACCGCCCGCCAATTCCATCATCGCGGATTATTTTCCGGCGGATCGGCGCCCCATGGCCTTAGGGGTATTCGCACTCGGCGCGCCGATCGGCGCATGGATGGGCGCAGACCTCGCGGGCGCGGTGGCGCACGCCTACGGCTGGCGCGCGGCATTTCTGGCGCTCGGCGTTCCGGGCGTCGTCATGGGAGCCATCATCTATCTGACCATTCGTGAACCGGCGCGCGGACGCCTGGATGCGGTGGCCGATGCCGAGGCACCGCCGCTGCTGGAGTCCCTGCGATTCCTGTGGCGCCAAAAGGCGGCATTTCACGTGGTTATGGGGTCGGGAGTCTGCGCCCTGTGGGGTTGGGGTCTCATCTGGTTTACCCCCACCTTTCTCATCCGCAGCTACGGCCTGAATGTCGGCGAGGCCGGAGCGGTCACCGGCCATATCCACTTGGCGGGCGGCATCATTGCCACCGCCGGCACCGCCTGGATCTTGTCGCGTCCATCCATGGCCGACCCGCGGCGGGTCGTTTGGCTGTTGGCGGCGGGCGTCGGCTTGACCACCGTGCCGTCGTTCATCGCCTACTGGACGCTCTCACTGGACGTCGCAAAGTCGATGTTCTGGCTGTTCATTCCGGCCATCTACTTCTACATCGGGCCATGCATGGGCTTGATGCAGAATCTGGCTCCGCCTCGTATGCGCGCCATGTTCACCGCCTGGTCCCTGGTTGTCGGCAATGTCTTCAATCTGATCATCGCGCCCCAGGGCGTCGGGCTCCTGAGCGACTGGTTCGCGGGGAATCACGGAGCGGACGCGCACTCCTTGCGCTTGGCGTTGCTGGTGCTCGCGCCGACGGGATTCTGGGCGGTGTATCATTTCTGCATGGCGAGCAGGACCATCGTGGCGGATCAGAAGCGCGCCATCGGCTATGTGACCGCCCGCGAGCTCGCGCAACCGTGAGAGAGTGCGTTGTGAAAGCAATTATCTGCATCGTGTTCTGCGCGGCCGGCATGGCGTGCTACGCCGGCAGCGGCATCAAGGTGCTCAACGACGATGCGCACTACCCCGAAGGGCCCATCTGGTATCGCGGCAAGCTGTACTACGTTGAGTACGACCGCAACGCGGTGATGACCTGGGACGGCACCAAGAACGCGGTGTTTGCCGCGCAGAAGGGCTGCGGACAGTCCGCGGTCGTGCCCACGGCGCACGGCGAATTTCTGACCACCTGCTACGACAACGGCACGATCGGCCGCATGGCCGCCGACGGCAGCCTGCTGCCGGCCTACACCCACGACAAGGACGGGCGCAAATTCACAGGGCCCAACGACTTTGCGCCCGACGGCCGCGGCGGCATCTATTTCACGGCATCCGGCACGCCGCCCGACGCGCTCGACGGCAAGGTTTTCTACATCGCTGCCGACGGTGTGATCACGCTCGAGGCGGACGCTCTGCACAACGCCAACGGTATTGCAGTATCCAAGGATGGAAAGATTCTCTACGTCGTGGAGACCAATGAGTACCGGCTGAGCAAATTCAAAATAGCACCCGATGCGTCGCTGTCGGATCGGCAAATTTTCGTGAACTTGGACGATCTTACACACCACGTGGTGCACATCTATCCCGATGGCGTGAAGATCGATTCGCGCGGCGAGATCTACATCGGCCAAAGCGCCCGCGAGACGCAGGTACCCCTCGCGGGCGTGATATTCATCGTCAACGCCGCGGGCAAACTCCTGCGCGAGCTGACTCTGCCTTCGCTGCAGGTGCCGAACTTCGCCTTTAGCCCCGACGAGAAGACTTTGTACGTCACGGCGGTGGATCAGATCGACAAGTCGCCCTTCCTCGGCAAGGTCTACTCGATACCCAACCGCTAGCGCGGTACCGCATGGCCGACGCGGTACCGCATGGCTAGCGCGCCAGCCACCCGCCGTCGACCACGAGGTTCGAGCCCGTCATGTAGGTGGACCGATCGCTGGCGAGAAATACCGCGGCGTTGGCGATGTCCTGCGGCCGGCCGAGACGCGGCCAGGGAGTGCGCCGGCGCGCGTTGTCGAGCAGCGCCGGATCCATGGGCAGCCCCGGCTGGCCCGTGACGATCTTGCCGGGGGAAATGCAGTTGCAGACGATCAGGTCCGCCGCATAATCCACGGCGATCTGCTTGGTCAAGTAGATCGCGCCCGCTTTGCTCACGCCATAGGGGGTGTCGCGCGGCGAGGTGACGATACCCTGCTGCGATCCCAGGTTGATCACGCGCCCACGCACTTCGCCCCGCGGCTCCTGGGTGATCATTTGCTGGATGGCGCGCTTGCAGCCGTTGAACATGCCGGTCAGGTTCACTCTCATCACCTGTTCCCACTGCGCCGCGCTGGTCTCGAGCAGCGCGGTCCCGGAGAAGATCGCCGCATTGTTCACCATGACATCAAGCCGGCCGTGACGCGCAACGGTCTTGCCGATCACCGCATCGACGTCGTCCCAGCTTCCGACGTCGGTCTTTTCGAAGAACGCCGTGCCGCCGGACCCGGCAATGAGATCGAGAGTCGGCTCGCCGCCCTCGAGCGGCTGCGCCGTCACATCGGCGATGACGACAACGGCTCCTTCGGCGGCAAAGTTCGCCGCGATCGCGCGGCCGATTCCCGAACTCGC
>JBARBX010000149.1:0-8840 GCA_049793535.1 Steroidobacteraceae bacterium
CCGGAGCGTTTGCCCGGCAACGCCGGGTATCGGGTGGTCATCGGGCCCGCCCTCGAGGACTTTCCGGGCGATGACGTGATTTGCGACGTTGAGCGCTTCAACCGGTTGCTGGAGGCGCAAATCCGCCGCGTGCCCGAGCAGTATCTTTGGGTGCACCGCCGCTTCAAAGGATTGAGCGCAGACTATCCCGACTATTATGGCCGCGACTCCCGCAAGCGCGCACCGGTGCAAGGGCCGAAGCAAACGGTCTGAGGCGGCCGACACCTCCTGGGGCGGCCATAGGCTAGGACAAGGAGACGTGCAACTCCTCGCGATGCTTCGCTTTGAGCACCAGCCCGTACGCCAAACCCACGCCCAACCAAGTCAGGCCAACCTTGGCGGCCAGCGCGCTCATGCCGGAGAACACGGCAAGCACCACGATGACTCCGCAGATCGGCACCAGCCGGTGCCGAATCCATTGCGCGCCACCGCGCTTGCGCCCGAAATACCTGATCACCGAGACGTGCAGGAACAGAAATCCGCTCAAGGCGCCGAAGTTGACGATCGAGGCCAAATCGTCGAGGCGATTCTTCATGAACAAGGCCACCGCGAGCGATAGCGCGGCCGTCACCAGCATTCCCACGTAGGGAGTGTGGTATCGCCGATGGACGCGCGCCAAGATTCGGGGAAGCTGCCGATCGCGCCCCATGGCGAATACCACCCGCGCCACTCCGACCTGCATCGGCAACGCGTTCGACAACCCGACGATGCCGGCATAGGCCCAGGCCAGCACCACCGCCGTCCACGGCCCCGTCGCCCACGCCGCCAACTCGTACACCGCCGCGGCCGGGTCCTTGATGGCGATTCCGGGAAGAAGGTTGCCGAGCACCCAGGTGACGGCCACGAAGAACGCCGCCGACAGCACCAGTACCGCGATGATGGCCTTGCCGACGACGCGCCTGTCGCCGCCCTCCACTTCCTCCGCCAGTGTCGACACGGCATCGAAGCCGAGGAAGGACATGATGCAGATCGAGGTCGCACTGAAGATCTTGCCGGCATTGAAGGCGGCGGCGGCGAACACGGGCTTGAAAGTCAGGCCGCCGTTGCCCTTGCCGGCATGCAGAGCGATCACTCCCAATATCAGGAATCCGACGATGATGACGACCTGCAGCGCCACCGCGATGAAATTGGCGCGCGAGGTCACCGTGATGCCGAACCAATTCACGGCCGTGGTCATCGCCACCATCGAGAGGATCCAGACCCCGCGATCGACGCCGGGCAGCAGCGACTCGAGCGCCACCGCGATCAAGACATAGACGAAGGCGGGAATCAGCAGGTAGTCGAGCAGTATCATCCAGCCGGCGATGAACCCGGGGAAGGCGCCCAAGGATTGGCGCGCAAAACCGTAGACTGAACCCGCCGTCGGCAAAGTTTCGGTCATGGTGGCGTAGCTCTGCGCAGTGAAATACATGCAAATCGCGCCGAGCACGTAGGCAAGCACGATCAAGCCGTTCGATTCGCTCCACACGAAACCCAGGGTGCTGAAGGCCGCGAACGGCGAGATGTAGGCCAATCCGTAGAGAACCAGGTCCCAGTATCGCAGCGAGCGCTTGAGGCTGGCGGCGCCGGCCGCGGGCGCAACCTCAGGCGCCATCGAGGCGCAAATTCCGAATGGTGCAAACGGCGATACTCATGCCGTCACCATAGTATATTGCCGCCATGAATGCCGCACAGATTGCCTTCTATATCGCCCTCGGCCTCGCCAGCCTGGCTTTCATCATCGGCGGTATACGCGCCGCGCGCCGCAACCCGCAGGTACGCTGGCCGACACCGCTCGAACTCCTCATCGGCTTCGTCACCGATTTTTTCGACACCTTGGGGATAGGTTCGTTTGCGCCGACCACCGCCATTTACAAATTGCGCCGCATCGTTCCCGATGAATTGATTCCCGGCACGCTCAACGTCGGCCATACCCCGGCCGCCATCGCCGAGTCATTGATTTTCGTAACAGCCATTCTGGTCGATCCGGTGCTGTTGGTCACGATGATCGGCGTTGCGGCGGCGGGCGCCTGGCTCGGCGCGGGCATCGTGGCGCGCCTGCCGCGCCGCGCGATTCAAGTCATCATGGGCGTTGCGCTGCTCATCGCCGGCACCGCCTTCGCCGCCAAGAATCTGAGCGCCCTGCCGGCCGGTGGAACCGCAATGTCCTTGAGCGGTTGGCCTTTCGGCCTCGCCGTGGGCATCAACTTCGTTCTCGGCGCACTCATGAGCGCCGGCATCGGCCTGTACGCGCCCTGCATGATCACCCTCGCGCTGCTCGGGATGCACCCGCTCGCCGCCTTTCCCATCATGATGGGCGCTTGCGCGTTGCTGCAACCCGTCGCAAGTTTGCGCTTTTTTCAGACCGGCAAATTCGCCTGGGGCCCCGCGCTGGGACTCGCCTTCGCCGGCGTGTTCGGCGTGCTCATCGCCGCCTATATCGTCAAGTCCCTGCCGCTGCTCTGGCTGCGCTGGATGGTGGTCGTCGTCATTGCCTATACGGCCTTCGCCATGCTGCGCTCGGCCGCCTCGCGCACTTTAAGTTCGTAGTACATAGCCACGTACACCGCGAGGTATAACGGCGCGATCAACGTGTCCGTTGCCACTGAGAGCAGTTGCGAGACGGCGAGGGTCATGCCGGCGCCGACGCCGAACACCCAGGCAACCGCGGCGGTAATCAGGGTAACGGCAAGGTACGCCAGCAGATCGATGATGACGACATAGGAAACCAGCGTCGCGGCACGCCACCAACGGCCCTTGATGAGGCCCCGGCTGTGGGCCATGGACTGCGAGACGCTCGCGTCTTCGACCACCAGAGCGACGAATGCCAACAGCAAAGTGCCGGCCCAATAAATACCGGGCACTACCAGCAAGATGAGCCCCACCGCGACGATGCATACGAAGAGCAGGCCGAGAAGAAGCATTCTCGGCAGCAATCGAACGCCCACCCCGACCGCTGCTCCGGCCGATACCGCCCGCCCTGATGCAATCCCATTGTTTTGCGCAATGAGCGCGACATAGAGAATCAGGTTGATGGGAACCGCGATCAGGGTCGACAGCCAAACCGCAGGTGAACTCAGCGATGCAGTCAGCGTCGAGAGAGCGGCGGTTGCATCCTCCAGATTGTCCGAAAGCGCGGGCGTGAACCGCTGTTGCCAGAAAAGCCAAGGAGCCGCCGCGACGAGTTCCAGCGCCAAGGCCAGCATCCATGTGCCGCGCCCGGTGCCTTTGTAAATCCGGATGGCATCGTCGAAGACCTCGCGGATGCTGCGGGGCGCGGTTGGCTTGACGTACATGGTTCGGAAAGATTAGCACGCGCGTCCGATTGCGGGTCGCGCTACACTCAATTTCGGCAGTCAGGTACGAGGTCGCGGGGTTATGCGGATGCGATGTTCAAGTCTGGGTCTGGGCCTGCTGCTGATGGCGGCCGCCGGCGCGGGCCATTGCCGCGACCTCGTCGTTCACGCCGGCACTTTGATCGACGGGATCTCGGACACGCCGCGCAAGCAGGTATCGATTCTGATCAGGGACGACAGAATCCTCTCCGTCGAATCCGGCTTCGTGTCGCCGGCGGGCGCCGCGGTGGTCGATCTGTCCGACGCCACGGTGATGCCGGGCTTCATCGATTGCCATGTGCATATCTCGGCCATGCTGCCGGGGCGCACCAACGCCACCGAGTACTGGCTGACCCACTCCGACATCGATCGCGGCCTGGACGCGGCCATGAACGTCCGCCGGATGCTGCAGCAGGGATTCACCGCCGCCCGCGACGTCGGCGGCGGCGACGAGACCGTGTCGGTGCGCAACGCCATCGACGAAGGCAAGATCCCGGGGCCGCGGCTCTGGGTCTCGCTGGAGCCGCTGGGTCCGACCGCCGGACACGGCGATCCCAGGAACGGCATCGATCCCGGCCTCTCCCATCCGGGCTGGGAGCGCGGCATCGTGGACTCGCCCGAGCAGGCGCGGCTGCGAGTCCGCGAGCATCACGGCCGCGGCGCCGATTTGATCAAGCTCATGCCCTCGGGCGGCATCGCCTCGACCGGCGACGATCCGCACCGGCAGCTAATGACCGATGAGGAAATGCGCGTCGCCGTGGAGACCGCGCACTCGCTCGGCATGAAGGTCGCCGCGCACATCTATCCGGCCGAGACCGCGGAGAATGCCGTGCGCGCCGGGGTCGACTCGGTCGAACACGGCTCCTTCGCGACCGCGCAGACCTTTGCGTTGATGAAGGCGCACGGCACCTATCTCGTGCCCACCCTCTCGGTCTACGAGGTCTTCTACGCGGTGGCTCGCGATCATCCCGAACTATTGGCTCCCGGCACGGCGCCCAAGGAGTTGGCCAACGATTTGGCTCCAAAGCGCAACTTGCCGCTCGCCGTCAAATCCGGGGTCAAGATCGCCTACGGCACGGACTTGGGTCAGGGCGACCACACCATGGAATTCGGCTTGTTGATCGGCAATGGAATGACCCCCATTCAGGCGCTGTACGCCGCGACTCGCAACGCCGCCGACCTGATCGGTGCCGCCGATCGGATCGGAACGGTGCAGGCCGGCCGCTTTGCGGACTTGGTGGCGACCCCGGGCAATCCGCTCGACGATCCGCAGCAGTTCAAGCAGGTCAGCTTCGTCATGAAGGGCGGCAAAATATACCGGCGCAACGGCCTTCAAACCGTTCCGCCGCAGGACTAGCGGCGTATGGCGATCGCCCTGCGCACGGCCACGTTGGCCGACATTGCCCAGCTCGAAACGCTGATTGCACGCTCGGCCCGCGGCTTGAGCACGGAGGACTACCGGACTTCGCAGATTGAAGGCGCCCTGCGCGGCGCGTTCGGCGTCGACACTCAATTGCTGACCGACGGCACCTATTTTGCGGCCGAGGAAGACGGCCGGCTGGTCGGATGCGGG
This sequence comes from Steroidobacteraceae bacterium, assembly GCA_049793535.1. Lineage (GTDB taxonomy): Bacteria > Pseudomonadota > Gammaproteobacteria > Steroidobacterales > Steroidobacteraceae > Bog-1198. The sequence goes on from JBARBX010000149.1 coordinate 4,927, forward strand.
GGATGGAGCTACCGGTCTACGCTATTCGGCGGCGACGCCCGCGCCGGCCGCGACTCCTCGACTCTCGATCCGCACACCCAGGCCGCGAAGATCCGCGCCTTCTTCGTCGATCCGGGCGAGGCGCGCCGCGGCATCGGCTCGCTGCTGCTCGAGCATTGCGAGAATGAGGCGCGTGCCCGCGGATTTCGTCATGTCGAACTCATGGCGACGCTCCCTGGCGTCAAGCTCTATGCGGCGCGCGGCTACGTCGCGTCGGCGATGGTGCATTTCGCCGTGGGAGACGGCGAGACCATCGAGTTCATTCCCATGCGCAAGACCCTAGTCTCGCCATAGTCGCTGCCAACCCGCATGTCCCAGATTGCGCAGCGTGCGGATGTTCCGGCGGTAGATCTCGTCCGGATCCGCCACCGCCGCAACGGCGCGCTCGACGCTGGCCTCGCGCAATAGATGCAGCATGGGATAGGGAGAGCGGTTGGTATAGTTTTCGATGTCCTCGGACTGCGTCCCGGCGAACCTGTACTGCGGATGAAAACTCGCCACCTGCAGTTCTCCTTCCAGACCCAGCTCGGCCACCGCCGCCTCCGCGACCTCGAGGAAGTCGTTGTACTCCACGAAGTCCGCCAGAACCCCGGGATGTATCAACAGCGTCGTCTCGCAACGCAACGGGTCCGCCGCATGCAGCGCGGCCAATTCCGAGCGAAGCTCCTCGAGAAGCCCCGACGCGGAGGTTTGTTCGCTGACGTGAAAGCGCACGCGATGGCTGCGATAGACGCTCTCGGCGAAGGGGCACAAATTGAGCCCGATCACCGACCTCTCCAGCCAGCGCCGCGTTGCCGCAATGATTTCGTCGGCGCTCATGAACCCACCCTCGGTCGCAGTCTACCCACCCTTAAGTTCGAGTATCCTATCGCTCGCTCCACCACCAGAGTCAACCGATGCCTCAATCCATTCCAGCCACGCTGATCCCCGGAGACGGAATCGGTCCCGAGATCGTCGATGCCGCAGTCGCTGTCCTCGAAGCGCTCGGGGCGCCCTTTCAATGGGACAGGCAGATCGCGGGTCTCGAAGGCGTGAAGACGGCCGGCGATCCACTGCCGCCCAAAACCATCGACAGCATCCGGCGGACGCGCCTCGCGCTCAAGGGCCCGCTCGAGACGCCCTCCGGGGGCGGATACCGGTCCTCGAACGTGCGCCTTCGGGAGGAGTTCAAGCTGTATGCCAATTTGCGCCCGGCGCGGACCTTGATTCCGGGCGGCCGCTTCGACAACATCGATCTCGTGGTGGTGCGCGAGAACTTAGAAGGCCTGTACGTCGGCCACGAGTACTACGTGCAGATCGACGATGACCCGCACGCGGTGGCGATCGCCACGGGCGTCAACACGCGTCAGGGCGGCCTCCGCCTCCTGGAGTTCGCCTTCGAGCACGCGGTGGCGACGGGCCGCAAGAAAGTAGCCATCGTGCACAAAGCCAATATCATGAAAGTCTTGACGGGAATTTTTCTGGAGGCGGGACAGGATCTCTACGAGCGTAGGTACAAGGGGCGCTTCACTCTCGAGACCATCATTATCGATGCCTGTGCCATGAAGCTCGTGCTCAATCCCTGGCAATTCGACGTTCTGGTGACCACCAATCTGTTCGGCGACATTCTCTCCGACCTGGTCGCGGGACTGGTGGGCGGCTTGGGGATGACTCCGGGCGCCAATATCGGCACCGATGCCGCCATTTTCGAAGCGGTGCACGGCTCCGCCCCGGACATTGCCGGCAAGGGAGTGGCGAACCCTACGGCACTGCTGCTCGCGGCCGCCATGATGCTCGATCACTGCCGTTTGCCGCAGTTGGCGGCGCGGCTGCGTGAAGGGCTGGATCAGGTCTTGAACATCGACAAGGCGCGGACGGGCGACCTGGGCGGTGGCGCCAGCACCGCCGAGTTCACGCGCGCGCTCATCCAACGCATATCCCACGCTTGATGCCGACATCCATGACGAGAATTCTCTTTTGCATTGCGAACATATCCGCCGTCCTCTGGTACGCGATCGCGGCCTCGCCCGCCCTCGCCGCAAGAGCCCCCGCCGCCGCGCCTGCGACGGCCAAGCCCCTCAAGATCGATCTCAATGCGTTCGACGCCAGCAAGAAATCGATCGCGCTGCCGAATGGCGAGACGCTCGCCTACATCGATCGGGGCGATGCGTCCGGCCCGGCCGTGGTGTTGATTCACGGCTACACCGACAGCGCCCGCGATTGGGCGCCCATGCTGCCGTACGTGTCGCGGCGCTACCGGCTCATCCTGGTCGACATCCGTGGACACGGACAATCGAGCAAGCCGGAGTGCTGCTATTCCCGGTTCGACTTCGCCTACGACATCAAGCTGCTGCTGGATGCGCTCGGAGTGCGCAGGGCCGACATCGTCGGGCATTCTCTGGGCAGCATCATCGGGCAAACCTTCGCCGAGACCTGGCCGGAGCGCACGGCGCACGTGGTGCTGATCTCCTCCACCGGCGGCCAGCCTCCCGACCGGCCGAGGAAGCCGCAGTTCGATTTCGCCGGCGAAATTCGCAAGTTGAAGGAACCCATCGAAGCCGACTCGCCCTTCATGATCGCCTGGTGGGACTCACCCACCCCGGTGGACTCCGACTTCATTCGCCGGCAGCGCAAAGACGCCGCCGGCATCCCCTTGCGCGTCTGGCTTGCGGTTCTCGACCAGGCGCTGCCCGCCGACCTGTTCGGCGACCTGCAGAGCACCCTGCCCCGCCTCAAGGCCCCGACTCTGCTCATTTGGGGCAGTCAGGATCCGATCATGGAGGAGGATGCGCGCCAAACCTTGCGCGACGCGCTGCCGACCGCCCGGGTGAAGATATTCGACGGGCTCGGCCACAATCCATTCTGGGAGGACCCGCGCGGGGTCGCCGAGGTCATCAACGCCTTTCTCGGCACGCCGCTCACAGCGACATCCTAGGCGGCGCCGGGGTCCAGCCCCAAATCCGCGGCGTGTGCCTGGCGGCGGTCCGCGGCCACATCGAGCGAACGGCAGGCCAGAATGTACACCAGCGCGGATACGGGCAACCCCACGAGCATGGCCACGTCGGCGCCGCCGAGAGCCTTCGCCACCGGGCCCTTCCAGGACTCGGTGCTGAAGAAAGGAATCATCGCGGCGAATCCGATGCCGTAGGCCCACAATCCGCGCCAGCACCAGCGTCCGTACATGCCGTGCGAATTGAAGATCTCGCGCACCGAGTAATGCCCCTTTCGGATGAGGTAGAAATCCACCAGATTGATCGCCGTCCAGGGCGTGAACAGATACAGCAGCACCGCGAGGAACTCGCCGAATTTGGCGACGAAGTTCTGCGACGACACCAGTGCAAGGCCGGTGGCGATCACGGCCGATACCCCCAGGGTCATGAGGCGCTTGGCGAGCGTCGGGCGGCCGGCCTTGACCGAATCCATCACACTCAACAGCGTCAGCGACGCGCCGTAGTAGTTGAGCGATGTGATGGTGACGAGACCGAATAGCGAACAGAGCAGGAGCGGCTTGCCGAATCCGGGCAGCGCGGCGTCGGCCGCCGTCCGCAGCGCCGTCGCCACCTCCAGGGTCGGATACAGCGCGGCGGAGAGCGTGCCCACCAGCATCATCCAGGTCCCGCCCACGAAGGCTCCCAGGTAGGTCCACCAGAACGATGCGCCCACCCCCACATCGCGCGGCAAATAGCGCGAATAGTCGGACACGTAAATGGACCAGGCGATCTGATAGGAGGCGGCCGCGAAGAACTGCGCCAGGAACGGCACCGCGCGAAAGTCGTGAAGGGCGAGTTCCCGCGCCGGCAGGTGCACCCGGGCGAGCGCCGCCACCGTGAAAATCAAGAGCGCCGCGATCAGCACGTACGCGACCCAACGCTGCGCGAGATGGATCAAATCGTAGC
>JBARBX010000150.1:0-7412 GCA_049793535.1 Steroidobacteraceae bacterium
TGGTTCCGATGGAGCAACGAACGAAGCCGCTACAAGTTCTGGTCGTTGACGATGAAGCATGGGCGCGGCGCAACCTCACGGTACTGCTGCGCCATGATCCGGACATCGGATCTGTGGTCGAATGTGAGTCGGGGTTGAAGGCAATTGAGGAAATCCGACAATCGAAGCCTGATCTGGTGTTTCTGGATGTGCAAATGCCCGGATGCGGGGGCTTCGACGTGCTCGAGTTGCTCGGCAGCGATCTACCCTCGACCATTATCTTTGTGACCGCGTACGATGAGTATGCGCTACGCGCGTTTGAGGCAGGAGCGCTCGACTATCTGCTGAAGCCGTTTGACGACGCACGCTTTCATCGCGCATTGGATCGCGCCAAGGACAAGCTTGCGCACTACACCCCGCTGCAGGCACATCGAGCGGAGCGGATCGTGGTCAAAAGCCGGGGAGAGGTGCTGTTCGTCAATGTCGCGGAAATCGACTGGATCGAGGCAGTGGGGTATTACGCCTGCCTACACGTCGGAGGCAATATCCACCTCTTGCGGCGGACGCTGCTCGAGCTGGTGCGTGATCTGGACGAAGAGTATTTCATGCAGATTCACCGTTCGATCATCGTGAACCTCGACAGGATTCATAGCCTGGAATCGCAAGACAGCGGGGACTACGAGGTCGTATTGAAATCCAAGGTCCGGTTGCGGCTGAGCCGACGCTTTCGCAAGCGTCTTCAGGATCGCATGAGCACTCTGTCGGGCCGCAATTAGCGGCGCGGCTGCAATAAAACGCCAATTGCCGGTGTCCTGCTCATGGCGGCGGCTAGCCGCAGCTGCGGCCGCACCTCGCCGCTTCATGTGATGTTCGGCCGTTAAACGCCAGGTCTTACCGCCGTCGAGGGACTCCTCCTCGCGCCAGACAAAGGAATCAGGGCGTATATCGTTCATTGACCACCGGGTATCCGTGCCATCGAAATCCGGGGTGTCAAGGACGACCCGATCGCCGACTGCACCGCCGGTGAATCTGGCGACGGAAGCATGCTCTGGGTCAATGAAAGTGGAGGGCCAGGTTCCGGACTTTGGGTCGTAGCAATGCAGCTCCGTGTAAACCTCTCGATCCTTGCGCGCCCCCGACGGATTCACAATCCAAAGGGCCTGTATGGCGCGGCCATCCATCACCCATCCAACGATGAATGCACCCGTGCGGCGAGTGACCTTCCCGTCTTTCCCAATGTCGGTGAGTTCGACATCCCAGGTCCCGACAAGGCGTCCAAAGACCTTCGCCTGATCGCCCAAAGAAGGATGAGGTCCGATCGCCTGCAGCGCTCTCACCATGTCGAGTCGCGGATCGGTCGCAGGGGCGTTCGGGGACTTTTCCGATGCCACCGCGCCGAGGAGGCTTGCACTTGCGCACCATAGACACACGGATGCGAGCGAGCACGCCACAAACCATCGCATAACGGCGCTTTTGCTCATATCATTTCTCCTTTGGCCGGGACGAGAGTTCCCGGAGCAAAGTGTAGGTGTAAGGAGTGGGCGGACCGAAGACCGCTCATTGCAGCGGGGCAGCTACTCGTTGCATTTGTGAGCCTCGCGCAACGCGCTTTGGCGCAGGGGGCTGGGGTCGTGGACGCACCGGATGACTTTCTGGAGAATCGTGACGATTCACCTCCGCAGTCACGCGAGCCGCTATGACGGGGTTCATGCTGGATACAGATATTTCCAGCTACATCATCAAGCGCCCACCGGCAACACTGGTTGAAAAATTCGAGAAACACGGCGAGACGCTCAATGTGTCGGTGATTACTGCCGCGGAGTTGCGTTTTGGCGCGCAGAACGCGGCCCGGCCACAACTCGCCGAACTTGTCGAGGCATACTTGGATCGAATTGCGATTCTCGATTGGACCAACGAAGTTACACACCACTACGCACGGATTCGCACGGAGTTGGAGCGTTCCGGAAGGCCGATCGGGAATATGGATCTTCTCATCGCCTCGCACGCGGTTCGCCACGGGATGACCGTGGTCACAAACAATCTCAAGCATTTCTCAAATGTGCCTGGCCTCAAAGTGGACGTGTGGAGTTGATCTGTCACCGCAAGGTTGCCCCGGATGACTTCCTACGTGATCATGGAAATGAAGGATTTATATGACATATCTTAGCCTCTTCATGTGCGCCAATGGGCTGCATTTGTACGTAGGATTGGCGAGCCCGCTCGCGCGAATGACTGGGGTTTAGACACGGCCAAGTCAGCAACGGGCGCAACTGGCGATGCCTGTGCTGCATTGCCACATAGGGCGAGCAGCTCTGGTCACTACATTCAGCAATCGCAGTCGCCGCCGATAAAGTAATCAATTGCCGTGCGACAGCACAGGTCGCCATGATGCTCCAAGGACGCCCAAGTGCAACTGGGAATGTCACTTCGCGCGCCGGTTTGATGACTTACTGAGCGATAGAATGACGTTGAGCGTAAAAACGAAGCTGATGCTTCTCGCAGCGGTGGCGATTGTCGGCATCGTGGCGCTCGCAGTCACGTCGCAGATCGAGACTCGACGCGTATACACCTCCGCATCGTACGCCAAAGACATTACGGTGCCGTCCATCTTCGTGCTCAACGAACTGACCACGCTCACCGAATTGGAAAGGGCGAAGACCTGGCAGATTCTCGCGCAGACTGATATCGCGAAGATGTCAACCCTGGCCTACGAAATTCACGAGGCTCGAGCGAACATCGAGGTGACCTTCGCGGCATACGACGGCGTGCATGCGGACCCAAAAAGCCTCAGCCTGTTGTCCGCGGATCGAGCGGCGTTCAGGGCCTACGACCTGCTAATCGACAAGGCACTGGAGTTGGCAAAGCAGCACCGAATGGCCGAGGCGCGCGATTTGGTCATCCAAAACGAGGATATCTTCGACGCCGCGATCGACGCGGTCGAGGCGCACCGTCGTTACAACGCGGAGCTCGGCGATGCGGCCGCCGCCGAAGGGCAGGAAATTAAGAACCATGCGTCTCGGATCGAGGTAGCCGTCGGTGTCACCACCAGCGCGCTGCTGCTCTGTGTCGCCTTCGTCGTCATCAGGAACATCACTCGCGCCCTCTCGCATTCCGTAGCCGTGCTGGCCGAGATCGAGCACGGAAACTACGAATCCGAGGTGACGATCTTGGTCGATGACGAGACTGGACGCGTTCTGCAATCGCTGGATACCGTGCAGCGGAGTTTGAAGGAGCGCACCGAGCGTGATCGTCTGCGGGCCGAGAGCGACTTGGCCGCGGCGGCGGAAAACGCTCGGATCCGCAGTGCGCTGGAGCGAGTCTCGCTCGAGGCCACGCTGGCAGAGGTTGCAAACCGCGCCAAGAGCGAATTTCTCGCCAACATGAGCCACGAGATCCGCACTCCCCTGAATGCGGTCATTGGCATGGCCGGCTTGCTTCTTGACACGCCGCTCGACACGCAGCAGCGCGAATTCGCAGAAATTGCCCGCTCGAGCGGACATAGTCTGCTCGGTCTCGTCAATGACGTGCTTGATTTCTCCAAAATCGAAGCGGGACACTTGGAATTCGAGACGGTCGCGTTCGACTTCGTGGCGCTGGTCGAATCGACCGTCGACTCCGTCATTCTTCGCGCCGTCGAAAAACGCGTCGAAGTACTCGTGGACATCGATCCGGCCCTAGCGCGTTTCCGGCGCGGCGACCCTGTGCGCGTCCGCCAAATCGTGCTGAATCTCCTCGGCAACGCCGTTAAATTCACGGAGTGCGGGGACGTGCGAATCTTGGCGCGCGCCGTGGCTGGTTCTCCCCGTCATGCCATACGGATTGAGGTTCGCGACAGCGGCATTGGCATGACCTCCGAGCAAATCGCGCGTTTGTTCACACCCTTCACCCAGGCCGATGGGTCCATGACACGCCGTTTCGGAGGCACCGGACTGGGCCTCTCGATTACGAAGCGTCTGGTCGACGCCATGGGCGGCAAAGTCGGCGTGGACAGCCGGTTGGGCGAGGGCTCGACGTTCTGGGTCGAAATTCCGCTCGATCCCGACAACGATCAGCCGTCCGAACTGCCGGCCACGTTTGCCGGCCGACGGGTGTTGGTGGTTGAGGACCATGCCGTCAACCGGGGCATTCTCGAGGCGCTACTGGACGCGGCGGGTGTTCGAGTAACGCTCGCCAAGAGCGCCGCCGACGCCTTCGCTGACTGGAGCGAACTCGCCAGCCGGGACGATTTACCGCACTTGATCTTGCTCGATGGTGATTTACCAGGCGATGACGCATTGGCTTTTGCGAGCCGCATACGGAATGCAACAGGCGCCTCCGCGCCGCCCATCATTCTACTAACCTCTCTCGGCTCCATAGGGCGCGCCGAAGCTCTCGCCGGCGGTTGCGCCGGCCTGTTGACCAAGCCCGTGAAGCGCGATGCTCTGATCGAGGTTCTTGCGGAAACGATCGGTGCGGCAGGGCGGGCGGCTACACCCAGCCTGGTCCCCGACCCGCCGACGGCGGCACTCGCGGGACTTCGAGTACTGGTCGTGGAGGACAACCTTGTCAATCAAAAACTGGTCGTCCACCTTCTCAAGAAGCTCGGCACTTCAGTCACGCTCGCCGGTAACGGCCGCGAAGCGCTCGATCGACTTCGAGAAACGGCGGTCGATATCGTCCTCATGGACTGCCAAATGCCGGAACTCGATGGTTACGAGGCGACGCAATGCATACGTGCCGGAGGCGCAGGAGAGGACGTCAGCCGCCTGCCGGTGATTGCACTGACGGCACACGCGCTTGCCAGCGATCGCGAGCGTTGTCTCCTTGCGGGCATGACGGATTATTTGACGAAGCCCATCGAGCCGAACAGCTTGCGCCTGATACTTGAGAAATATGCCGCTCGCGGCCAGCCAACGGCACCCTCCCTAGAACCGGTCGCGTCGAGAATCCCAGCGTAGCGGCTGCTCATCAAGCTGCGGCTAGGCGCACGCCAATTGCTATTTGCGCTCGCATGGCCTTGATGGTGCGTGCGCCGAGGCTCCACTCGGTGAATCTCGCCGACGGCACGGTGCAGTCGCATCTAGCTCAAATCGATGAGCAGGCGGTTGTAGATTTTTTGGATGTATGTTCCCGCTTGTTCATAGAGTGGAGAGCGCTTGCCTTGAGCATGCAGTCGGTTTCCAACGATAGCGTGTCCCCTTGCGGCTCCCAGAGCGTTCTATGACACCCTCGTGCACCAGCTCGCCTAGCCATCGGAGCAGGGTGCGATCGGGCACATCAGCGATCTCGGTTTTGATTTCATCCGGTGAGTTCCATCGTTCTGCGTGCTGACTCAGCAGCTGAGCAATCGAATGCTTATCGGGCTTGTCTCTGGTGCAATCAATGACTAATGGAGGACGTATGGCGAGTATGACGATCCGGGATATAGATGATCGACTCAAGGCGCGATTGCGGGTACAGGCAGCCCAACACGGCCGCTCCACGGAGGACGAAGCACGCGACATTCTGCGGACGGCGCTGTCGACCGAGCGTTCACGGAGGGGAACTCTGGTGGATTCCATTCGTGCTCGAATCGAGCCGTTGGGAGGCGTGGAGTTGGAAATTGCGCCTCGCGAGGCCATGCGTGAACCGGTGAACTTCGATACATGATCGTTCTTGATACCAATGTGCTTTCTGAGGCACTACGTCCCGTACCTGAACCCTCTGTCCTGGCTTGGCTGGCGAACCAGCCGCGTGCGTCTTTGTTTACCACTGCGGTAACTCGAGGCGAAATTCTCTACGACATTCGATTGCTGTCGGACGGTAAGCGGCGGCGAGGACTGTGGGATGCTGCGAGAAAGATTTTTGATGAAGATTTCGCCGGTCACGTACTGAGTTTTGACAATGAGGCGGCAGACATGTACGCCGAGATCTCTGCCTCGCGACGAACCGCCGGTAAACCGATCAGCCAGTTCGACGCCATGGTTGTCGCCATGGCTCGATCGCGAGGGGCAAGCCTCGCGACACGCAACGTCAAGGATTTCGATGATTGCGGCACGGATGTCATCAATCCGTGGACGGCATAGGCGGCGTTGCTGCAGGACGAGGCTGAGGTAGTGCGGAAAGTTTTCGCTTCAATCTGCGTGCAAACGAGTACGTGTGGCAACTGGAGACGGAGCTCGGCACGGTGACTAGCGCCGAGAATCCCTTCGGGGCTAAAGTGTTACGAATGACGTGAATGCCTTCGCGGACGAGAACGCAACCTGCGTCCTGCCTGGCATGGGCAGAATAACGAGAGCCCCTTTATAGGATCACGCGGCGCTCGCGCCCCATAGGCGCTGCGAGACGCTACCACTGCTTTCGGCGGCTGAATCGATGCGGTAACCCGCAATAAGCTGCTCGAGCGCATGTGCCTGCTCCAGGATCGACTGGCTAGCCGCAGCAGCCTCCTCGACGAGCGCGGCATTTTGCTGGGTGTTCTGATCCATCGAGGTAATAGCGTTGTTTACTTGCTCGATGCCGGCCGCCTGCTCACGGCTGGCCGCAGCGATCTCGGCGACGATGTTGGTAACCTTCTTTGAGGAGGCGCAAATATCGTCGAGCGACTGGCCCGACTCGTCCACGAGCTTGCGACCTTCTGTGACGCGTGTGACGCTCTCCTGGATTAGCGCCTTGATCTCCTTGGCCGCTGCGGCACTGCGCCCGGCCAGACCTCTCACTTCGGAGGCGACCACGGCAAATCCACGTCCCTGTTCGCCGGCGCGCGCGGCCTCCACCGCGGCATTGAGTGCGAGCAGGTTGGTCCGAAACGCGATCTCGTTGACCACCCCAGTGATGTCGGAAATCTTGCTCGACGCTACGTTGATCTCGGCCATGGCCTTGACCGCCGCCGACGCCACGGACCCGCCTTTTTCCGCTTGGTTGAGTGCGGCGATCGCCAGTTGATTGGCGAGTTCGGCGTTGTCGGCCGTCTGGCGTACTGTCGAGGTCATCTCTTCCAACGCGGACGCCGTCTCTTCGAGACTCGCGGCCTGCTGTTCGGTGCGCTGCGAGAGATGGAGATTTCCCTTGGATATTCCTTCGGCGCCGGTCCGCACGTCCGAGGCGGACGTTTTCATCTGTTGGGCGAGTGCAGCCGAATTGCCGATGAGAGCATTGACCCCTGAAGCCAACTTTGCGAAGGAGCCGGACTTGTTCGAGGTATTCACACGTGCTGTCAAATCGCGCGCCTCGGCTCGCTCCACGACGTTACTGATGTCGGATACCACGGCGTTGATGGATTCGAAGAGCTCATTGATGCCGCGGGACAGGGACGCCATCTCGCCGGTCTTGCCTTCGAGGGATATTCGCTGGGACAGATCACCGGCAAGAGCCGCCTTGACGGCACCTTGGGTCTGCGCCACGGTCGATTGCAACTGCTTGGCAAACAGCACCTGCGTTGTCACGTCCGTGTTATAGCTCACCACGTACAAGGG
>JBARBX010000151.1:0-1999 GCA_049793535.1 Steroidobacteraceae bacterium
CCTTGCGCCATGTGTATGGGCGCCGCGTTGAACGCGCGCGTATCCCGCGTGGTCTTCGGCGCCTGGGATCAAAAGGCCGGCGCCTGCGGCAGCGTGATCGACCTGCCGCGGCAACCGAAGTTGGTGCATCGCATCGACGTATTTGGCGGCGTTTGCAGCGAGGAAAGCGCCGCCATGCTGCGGGAATTCTTTGAGACCCGGCGCTAGTTCAGAGTAGCGGCGCCGGCCCCCCAGACCCATTCCAACAGATCCCGATAGCCGCGCACGTTGTCGACGTAGCGCACCGGTTCCCATCCGCGCGCGTAGCCGTTCTCGGTTTGCGAGTACCAGTGCTCCTGTTCCAACAGCGGCAGGAATTCACGCACGTCCTGCCATGAGTCCGGATCGCGACCCGCCTTTTGCGCCAGTACGCGCGCATCCTCCAGGTGCCCGTAGCCGATATTGTATGCGGCAAGCGCAAACCAGGTTCGGTCCGGCTCCGGTACGTGAGTCGGAATCTTCTCGTACACCTGCCGGAAATAACGAGCACCGCCGAAGATGCTCTGCCGGGGGTCCGAGGGATTGGTAACCTTGGCCTCGCTTGCGGACTCGACGGTCAACTGCATCAGCCCCTTGGCGCCCGAAGCCGACGCCGCGCTGGGATTCCACTTCGATTCTTGATAGCCGATGGCGGCCAACAGGCGCCAGTCCTGGCTGCTCTGTTCGGCCGCCTCTTCGAACCACTTCTTGTACAGAGGCAGGCGACTCTGCAAGTGCCGCATAAAGCCGCGCGCGCCGACGAATTCCAGATCCTCGGATCGACCGTAGTAGCGTTCAACGATGGCGGCCAGTTCGCCATCGCCGCTCAAATGCGCGAAGTAGCTGCTTAAGTCGTGCAGAAAGCCCGGATCGCGGGTGCTCGCGGCCCAGGCGAGCGCTTGACTGCCGGGTAGATCGAAGGCAATGCGCAACTCAGGGTGCACGTCGTGCGCCAGAGCGAATTCCGTCGAATCGGCGATGGTGTAGTCGATGGACCCGTCGGCCACGCCGTCGAGCAGTGCCTGGGTGTCCGTGCTGGCGTTCTCCACCCAGACCAGATCGGGCAGCAAGTCGCGGGCGCCGTACAAGGTCTTTGCATGCGAGCTGCCGGCGGCGATTTCCAGATCTCCGCTGCCGACTTCGGCGAGTGAACCCGGCCGCACCGCGCCGCGCCGATAGATCAAGTGTTCACGCACCCGCTGGTAGGCCGGGCCGAATTCGACGCCGGGGATGTTCTGCGAGGGAACTTTCAAGCCCGCCGCGGCCAGATGTGCCTGACCCGAGGTGAGCGCCTCATATATTTCCGCGTAGGTGCGCACCGGCGTGATCTTGAGTTTCACTCCAAGCTCATCCGCGAAACGCCGCGCCAATTCGTATTCCGGACCCTCCGGCATATCGTCCGGGCCGCGGTAATAGGCGAGCGGCCCGTTGCGCGTGACCACGCGCAATTCCCCCAGAGTCTTGATCTGGTCGATCAAGCCCGGCAGCGGCGTGCAGGTTCCCAGCAGAGAGAGGGCCGACACCGAGATGGCGACTTTGGTCCAACGCTGCCAATTGAAGGGATTCGGGGTACGCACGGTCGTTTGCTGATTGGAGTCCCGTGAGGCTGGGCGAGTTCGGTTCATGAGACAGGCCCGTTGCCGATGCGCTAGAATAATCGATAATTTCCATCGACGGACTCTTGACAAATGCGTTTCTATCGTCCCTGACTATCGCGTCACACTGCACACAAACTTAAGTTAATGCCGTAATAACTTAAGTAAACGCAGTGAAATTTTAAGTTAACCGGAGAGGTACCGAAGTGGTCATAACGGCGCCGACTCGAAATCGGATGGTCGGGTAATTCCGGCACGTGAGTTCGAATCTCACCCTCCCCGCCAAATAAAACGGGCCTGTCTTTCAGGCCCTTATTATTTGGCGCTAACCGATTCGATCAGCGGGCCACGCGCGGCGAGAAAATCGTCGATGGCCGCGGCGAAGT
>JBARBX010000152.1:0-2372 GCA_049793535.1 Steroidobacteraceae bacterium
CCTTCATGATTTCGTTGGCGCCGCCGTAGATTCGCTGGACGCGCGCATCGGCGAACATGCGGCACACCAGGTATCGTTCATATATCCAGACCCGCAAGATAGCCGTTGGTGATGGATATCTTCGAGCCGTTGATGACGTAGTCCTCGCCATCCCGGCATCCACGGCGATACCTGATTCTTCATGTCAATCGAGGGATTTTGCGGGCCCCGGCTCCACCGGCACATCCACCCCGACCGCCGCGTCAGGCACAGTCGACCGGCGCTGCTGTTTCGCGTCTTGACGAGCTTTCCTGGCCGCCTCTTTCAATTTCTTTGCATGACGATAATTCGGTTTGGCCACTCGTATCTCCTCAAAATTGATTTTGCGTTTCGATCTTACTCTGGTTCGTCGTCATCGACTCATCAGCAAGCGATCCGGAAAGCGCCCGATCTCGTGCATCGGCACCGCTTGTCCGGCCAAGCGGTCCCGAGTGTCTTGCCGCATGACGGCGAAACCGCGGCCGCTCGACCGCCACACTTGCGCGAATTGCCCCAAGGTCGCAATGCCGCGGCCCGGATCCTCCGTCAGGCCCAGATCGAATTCGTCCCGATAGTCGACCAGGACCAGGGGCCGCTGCAAGTAAAAGGGCAGAGACTGTTGGTAGGCCTGCACTGCGTAGATCGGGTCGGCCGGCGCGGCCCGGCGGCGCAGTTCCAGAGCGATGTCTTTGCCGCTGAACAAGCTCTGCGCGGCGTTTGCCGCGACGATGAGGCTCCCTGACCCGAGGAACCAGCCGAGGCTCAAAGCCGCCAGCGCCTCGCGGGGTCGGTCCCGCAGCACGCACGCGGCACACCCCAGCGCGCCCAGGGCGAGCAAGGCGCAGGTCGCAAACAGCACCGGCCGTATGAGCAAGAGCAACGGCTGTGATTCAGCCGAACTCCACACACCGGTGGTGTAGGCGAGCACTCCCAGACTCGACCCCAGTGACAGCAGAGTTCCCGCGAGCAAGCTGCTGCGGGCCTCGCCGGCCTCGTGGCCGGCGCAGAGCAGCGCGAGCGCCGGGACGGCTGGCAGGATGTACGTCACCAATTTGGAATCGGACAGAGAAAAAAACAGCAGCACGAACACGCACCAGATCCATAGGAATCTTGCCGGGTCGAATTGGCCGCGCGGCGCCGGATGGGTGCACGGCGAGAGCAGTGCGCGCGCCGCCTGCGGCAGCCAGGGCATGACGCCCACGACCAGCACCGGAATGAAGAACCACCACGGCTGGGTGCGATGCTCGATCGGCGTGAGAAATCGCTGGAAATGCTCGCGGACGAAGAAGAACTTGAGGAACCGCGGATCGGCGCGTGCCGCCAGCACGAACCAGGGTGCGGCCAGAACCGCGAACACGCACAGTCCCCAGCGGAAATTCAAGCGGCGCAGCAGCGGCCAGTCCCGTTGCCAGGCCACGTATGCCGCCAAGGTGGCGGCGGGGATCAGCACACCGATCAATCCTTTGCTGAGCACGGCGAGCGCCATTGCAGCCCAGCAACCCAGCATCCACGCGCGCCACGGGTCGCCGTTCTGCCGCCGCCGTTGCGCCATCAGCAAGCAGCTCAAGGCCGCGAGCAGACAAAAGCTCAGCAGCATGTCGAGCGTCAGTTGGTGACCCAGCAGCACGAACATCACCGAAGCCGAGCCGAACAGCAGAGCCCGCGCTCCGCCGCCGGGGCCCCAAAGCCTGCCGCCGACGAAAAACAGGGTCGCCAACGACAAATAGCCCGCGACCCCGGTGCACAACCGCGCCGTGAATTCACTCTGGCCGAAACCGCCAAAGGCCAATGCGGTGAGCCAGTACTGAAGTGGAGGCTTTTCCAGGTACGCCAGAGCGTTGAGGTGCGGCATGACCCAATCACCGCCGCTCAGCATCTCGCGGGGTATCTCGGCATATCGCCCCTCATCGGGGTCGAACAACGGGCGCTTCGCCAGCAGGGCGAACCACAGCACCGTGCAAGCAACCGCTGCAGCCCCCAGCATCCATGACTTGCGTAAATCCGAACTCACATTGCTACTATACCGGGGCGTGATGGATCAAACTCAAAAGTCCTGCGTGCGCGCCGCGAGTTTCGGCCTGGGCGTTCTGTCCGTCATCAATCTGTTCAGCTACCTGGATCGCTACATCGTATCCGCGCTAGCGGAGAGCTTGAAGCACGCCGGCTTCGGTTTCACGGATGCGAACCTGGGTTCTCTAATGTCTGGGTTCTTGGTGGTGTACTTCGTGACAGCACCGGTATTCGGCGCGCTCGGCGATCGACGTTCGCGGCCGCGGCTGATCGCGTTCGGGGTGGCCTGCTGGAGCGTTGCGACCGCGCTGTCGGGACTGGCGGTCGGCTACTGGTCGCTGCTC
>JBARBX010000153.1:0-3747 GCA_049793535.1 Steroidobacteraceae bacterium
TCGCGACCGTGGCCATGGGCCGCACGCTCTTGGACCTGAACGCGCAGCGGCAGGCCGCCGCGGTGGCGCGCACCGCGAACCGTCCGGCCGGCGCCGCCGTGGGGCGCAAGGTATGGGGGACGAGACGGCCGATTTGAAAGGAGCGAATCCATGCGCTGTCACGGAATTCAATCGCGGATGGCCGCCGCCTGGCTTGCACTCGGCATTGCGGCGGCTTGCAACAGCGCCGTCGTGGCCGGCGGCGGTCCGGCCTCCCGGCCGCCAAAATCGACGCTCTGGGTGTTTCACAACGGCGCCTTCAAATGGCCGGGCGATTGGTCTTGGGAAGCGAAGGTGGATTACTTCGATACCGCAGGCAGCCCCGCCGAAGGACGCTACGACATTGCGGTGACGATCACCGGCGGGACCGGGGGCTGGCAGCCCTACGTGTCGACCACCTGCCAATTCAGGGCCATCGACTGCTTTGACATAACGCCCTACAAATTCATGGTTTTTTCCTTGAAGCCCACGGTCGCGGGTGCGCGGTGGGCGGTGAATATCCTATCGGCGTCGGATACACCGGACGGTCGCGTCAACGATGTTTCCAATTTTGCGCAATCGCCGCAATGCCCGACTGTCGGTCATTGGTGCAGCTACAAGATTCCGCTGTCGGCTTTCGATTTGAAGAACACCAGAGTCCTGAAATTCAGCCTCCAGGATGAGAGCGGGCCGGCGCGGTTCTACGTGGCCGACGTGGGGTTTACGGTCGACTGAGGGCTACAATTGCCCCGCAATATTCCCGGCCCACGATGAGCTCTTAAGCTCGGCCATTCGAAAGCTAAAAAACCTGTTGCCAAATCGCGACGTATCGAAACGCCGACATTTGCTCCTTGGCCTCAAGATTCATGTAATGCCGCATAAGTTCAACAAGAAAACTCCCGCGCGCATTTGAGGTAAACATGTTTCAAGCCCAATCGCATACGACTCTGCTACGAATCGCTGCCGTCGCCGCCTTCGCACTCGGCCTCGGAGCATGCGGTTCCGTTCCAGATGCGGCGAGCAGCGTGGCGATGGCCGCGTCCAGCTATTCGGTCGCGCAGACTGAAGGCTCGGTCACTCTGTCGGTGGTCAGAACGGGCTCGGCCACCGGAGCGGTCAGCGTGTCCTACTCCTCGACCGACGGCACCGCCGTGTCCGGCGCCGATTACACGGCCGTCAGCGGCACGCTGCAATGGGCCGAGAACGACTCGACACCGAAGTCGATTTCGGTGCCGGTGAGCGATGCGACACAATTTTCAGGCGCCAAATCCTTCCAGATCACGCTGACGGGTCCCTCCGGCACGACCATCGGCAATCCGGGCAGCGCCGAGGTCACCATCACAGGCGCCGCGTCCTCCGTCGCGCAGACCCTCGTGCTCGGCGATTCGACTTATGCAATCGCGCAGGGCGCGGGCCCGGTGACCATCACGGTCAACCGCACCGGTGGCTCGAGCGGCGCGGTCAGTGTGGCGTACGCCACGGCCGACGGCACCGCCATGGCCGGCACCGACTACACGGCGGCCAGCGGCACACTGACGTGGGCCGACGGCGATGCGTCATCCAAGAGTTTCACGGTCACCATCAGCAACACCGTCCCATTCACTGGCACCAAGGCCTTCAGCGTCCAATTGTCGAACGCCAGCGGCGCCGGCATCGGCACCCCCAGCAGCGCCGTCGTCACCATCGGCGGCGATGCCTCCGCGCCCATCGGCACCCTGCAATTCCAGGCCTCGAGCTACTCGGTCGCGCAGAGCGCCGGCTCGGTGACGGTGACCGTTACGCGTGCCGGCGGCTCGAACGGCGCGATCAGCGTCGCGTACGCTACGTCCAACGGTACCGCCGTGGCCGGTACCGACTACACGGCGGCCAGCGGTACGCTGACGTGGGCGAATGGCGATGCCACGGCGAAGACCTTCGCGGTGGCCATCAGCACTGCCACGGCTTTCAGCGGTGTCAAACCCTTCACCGTCACCCTCTCGAATCCCAGCACCGGCGCCGCAATCAGCAGCCCGGGAAGCGCCACGGTGGCGATCTCGGGCGATGCCTCGGCGCCGGTCGGCAACGTGCAACTGTCGGCCTCGTCTTACTCCGTGTCGCAAGGCGCGGGCTCGGTGACCGTGACCGTCGATCGACTGAACGGCAGCAGCGGGGCGATCAGCGTCGCCTATGCCACCGCCAACGGCTCGGCCGTGGCGGGAACCGATTACACGGCGGCCAGCGGTACGCTGTCCTGGGCCGACGGCGATGCCACCGCGAAGACCTTCTCGGTCGCGGTGAGCAACACCACGCCGTTCTCCGGCACCAAGTCCTTCACGGTGACCCTGTCCAAGCCCACCGGCGGGACGGCCATCACCAATCCGGCGAGCGCGACCGTGTCGATTGCCGGGGACGCGGTGGTCGCCACCCCGGGCAGTCTGCAGCTATCCGCGGCAAGCTACTCCGTGGCGCAGAGCGGCGGCTCCGTGACCATCACCGTCAACCGCACGGGCGGCTCGAGCGGCGCGGTCAGCGTGGCCTACGCCACCGCCAACGGCACCGCCATTGCGGGCACGGACTACACCGCGGCCAGCGGCACGCTGACTTGGGCTAGCGGCAACGCGGCGTCCAAGACTTTCACGGTCACTGTCAGCAACGCCACCCCCTTCTCGGGCAGCAAGGCGTTCTCGGTCACTCTGTCCGACCCGACCGGCGGGGCGACCTTGAGCACTCCGAGCACCGGCACCGTGACCATCAGCGGCTCCAGCACCGCCCCGAGCGGCTCGACCCTCTGGGTTTACTACAACGGCGCGTTCAACTGGGGCGGCGACTGGTCCTTCGCGGCCAGCGCGAACTACAAGGACACCAGCGGCGTGCCGATCGAGGGCGCCTACGACATCGAGATCACGGGTCAGCAGTATGGTGGCTGGCAGCCCTACGTCAGTGCGAACTGTCAGAGCAGCATCGCGAGTTGCTTCATTACGACGCCCTACAAGTATCTGGTGTTCTCGGCCAAACCGACCATCGCGAACCAGATTTTTGGATCGGCGGTGCTGTCAGCGGGCGACACGCCGGACGGCAACTTCCTGCAGGACTTGTCGGCCTATTGCTCGGGCGGCAGCAATCCGCCCGTGGGCCAATGGGAATCGTGCAAGGTGCCGCTGTCGGCCTATAGCCTGACCGATCTGACGATTCTGAAGTTCTCGATCTCCGACCAAACCGGAGTGTCGAGCAATCACTACTACCTCGACAACGTGGGTTTCTCAGCGGACTGATGTGCGGACGAATTCCTGAGGCTTAAAGGCGCTGCACGGACGCAGCGCCGATCAGGGTCGCTCGCGGTCGGTGCGCTGCCATTCGTTCGATTTGCGCGGCCGCAGCAGCAGGCGCAGCTTCCACAGCAAGAATCCCGGCGCACGCGCAAGATCGAGCAACCCGATCAATCCGATGCCGCTGAGTTGCCACCCGCGCAGCACATAGCACACGAGGCTCGCCGCGCAAGCCCCGCCCAGCCAGAGCCAGGCAGCCATGCCGGGGATCCATGGTGCCGCGGCCGCGGCCAAAACCATCAGCGCGAAGATGTTGAGCGCGACGTAGGAGATGGGTAGCACCAAGAGGTCGAGCGCCAGATCCATGCATAGGGCGCTGTGCCGCCGCAGCGCCGCTCGCAGCAGGGGGCCGGTCTTGGTGCGCATGAGCTGGAAGCGCCCGCTTTCCCAGCGCTGGCGCTGGGTACGGGCGCTCTGTTCGTTC
>JBARBX010000154.1:0-2073 GCA_049793535.1 Steroidobacteraceae bacterium
GCACGGCATCATCGGTGCGCTGACCGAAGACATGATCGATGTCAGCAAGGAAAGCCGCGCCGCCATCAGCGCGCTGCGCTACACGCCGGGCGGCGCCTTCGGCTCGGCGCGTTACAAGCTCGCGGGTATCGACAAGAATCGCGCCCAGTATGAGCGGCTGATCGACATATTCCGGGCGCACGACATCGGCTACTTCTTCTACAACGGCGGCAACGATTCCATGGACACCGCGCAAAAGGTGTCCGAAATCGCCACCCAACTTTCATACCCCATCATCTGCGTCGGGATTCCCAAGACCGTCGACAACGATCTCCCCATCACCGATTGCTGTCCGGGATTCGGTTCCGCGGCCAAGTACATCGCGGTGTCCACGCGCGAGGCGGCGCTCGACGTGGCCTCCATGGCGCGCACCTCCACCAAGGTGTTCGTGCTCGAAGTCATGGGCCGGCACGCCGGCTGGATGGCTGCGGCCGGCGGTTTGGCCGGCGAGAAGGCCGGCGATGCGCCGCATGTCATCCTGTTTCCCGAAATCGTGTTCGATCGCGAGCGCTACCTCGAGAAGGTGAAGGCGTCGGTGGAGAAATACGGCTACTGCGTCGTGGTCGTCTCCGAGGGCGTGCGCGACGCCCAAGGCAAATTTCTCGCCGAGGCCGGTACCAAGGACGCCTTCGGCCACGCGCAGCTCGGAGGGGTGGGCCCCGTGGTCGCACAAATGCCCCAGGCCGCGTTCGGTTATAAATTCCATTGGGCCGTCGCCGACTATTTGCAGCGTTCGGCGCGGCACGTCGCCTCCAAGGTGGACGTCGAGCAGGCCTACGCCGTCGGCAAGGCGGCCGTCGAACTCGCCCTCAAAGGCAGGAACGCGGTGATGCCCGTCATCCTGCGCAAGTCCGCGAAGCCCTATCGCTGGAGCATCGGCGAAGCGCCCCTGACGGCGGTCGCCAACCAGGAGAAAAAGCTGCCCCGCAACTTCATCACGGCGGACGGCTTCGGCATCACGGCGGCCTGCCGTGCCTATTTGCAGCCTCTCATCCGCGGCGAGGACTACCCCCCCTACCGCGATGGCCTGCCCACTTATGTCACGCTCAAGGGTGTCAGCGTTGTCAAACGATTGCGCACCCCGTTTGTGGTATAGTCGCGGCCGTTTTTTTAGTTATATCAACAACATAAGACCCTCCTGGAGACTTGACTCATGACCCTTGAATGCGCGCTTTGGTTAGCGATTGCAGCCGGTGTTGTCGCGATCCTCTACGGCGTCATTTCTGTGCGCTGGATTCTCGCGCAGCCCGCGGGCAATGCGCGCATGCAGGAGATCGCAGCGGCGATTCAGGCGGGCGCCAAGGCCTATTTGAATCGGCAGTATTCCACCATCGCCCTGGTCGGGGTGATCTTATTCCTCATCATTGGCTTCTCGTTGGACTGGGCCACCGCCGGCGGCTTCGCCACGGGCGCCATTCTCTCGGGCGCGACGGGCTACATCGGCATGTTCATTTCCGTTCGCGCCAATGTGAGAACCGCGCAGGCCGCGCACGGAGGGGTGAACGCCGCGCTTAAAGTGGCGTTTCGCGGCGGCGCCATCACCGGGATGCTGGTGGTGGGCTTAGGGTTGCTCGGGGTCGCCGGCTACTTCCTCGTGATGCGGCGCGTTCTCGGGGACTCCGATGCGGCCCTGCGCTCGCTCGTCGGCCTCGCCTTCGGCGGGTCGCTCATCTCCATCTTCGCAAGGTTGGGCGGCGGCATATTCACCAAGGGCGCCGATGTGGGAGCGGACTTGGTCGGCAAGGTCGAAGCCGGCATTCCCGAGGATGATCCGCGCAATCCGGCGGTCATTGCAGACAACGTCGGCGACAATGTCGGCGACTGCGCCGGCATGGCGGCCGACTTGTTCGAGACCTACGCCGTCACTCTGGTCGCCACCATGTTGTTGGGCGGCCTCGTCATGGTGAACATGGGCGAACGGGCCATCCTCTTTCCGCTGGTGCTGGGCGCGATCTCCATCGTCTCCTCCATCGTCGGCACCTTCTTCGTCTCAACGCGCGAGGGCGGCAAGATCATGAACGCCCTGTACAAGGG
>JBARBX010000155.1:0-1971 GCA_049793535.1 Steroidobacteraceae bacterium
CTCATGTTGCAGGCGGCTGCTCGCCGGCAGTCCTGGCTGCGCCGCTTTGCGCGCGTGCAGGCGGCTGCCGAGCGGCTGCCCCTGCCCGACGCCAGTGTCGACTTGATTCTCAGCAATCTCATGCTGCCATGGTGCGATCCGGACGCCGTGTTCGCGGAATTCCGGCGGGTTCTCGCGCCGTCCGGGCTGCTCTGTTTCACGACCCTGGGGCCCGACACCCTGCGCGAGCTGCGCAGCGCCTGGAGGAAGGTGGACTCGCTCACCCACGTCCATCAATTCACGGATATGCACGACATCGGCGACGCGCTGGTGCGTGCGGGATTCTCCGCGCCGGTGCTGGATGTGGAGCGATACACCCTGACTTACCTCGACCTTCGGCGGCTGGCGGCGGATCTCAAAAACATCGGCGCCCGCAATGCAACCCAGGGCAGGCCCCGTGGGCTCACCGGACGAGGACAATTCGCGGCATTGCAGGCGGCCTATGAGAATTTCCGGCAGGAGGGCCGGCTGCCGGCCACCTGCGAAGTGGTTTTTGGCCATGCGTGGACCTCCGCGCCAGCCGCCCGACGCGTCAGCCCGGACGAGTCCACTGTTTCCCTCGATGAGATCAAACGGCAACTGCGGGCGCGGCATGCATGAAGGGGGCCGGCTGAGTTATCCTTAGGCGCATGGAACAGCGCATTGAGCTCGCGCCGAACTGTTCGCTGAAACCCGCGGGTGCCAGGCTTTTTTTCATCTCTACCTGCCTGTTTTCTCTGGGTTTTGCCTTGTTCTTCGTGTTCCAGGGCTTGTGGCCGGTGTTGCCGTTCTGGGCGCTCGAAATGTTGGCGTTAGGGCTTGCCCTTAATGCCAGCCTGCGCGCCGGCACCTACACGCAGACGGTGTTGATTACGGAGTCGCAAATCAGCCTGGTGACGCGGTCGCGGCACGGTGCGCAAAAACAAGAGTTTGCGCGGCATTGGGCGAAGGTTAGACTTCGCAGTCCGCCGAGGCGGCATGGTGTCAGCAAGCTGACCATCGAAAGCCGCGGCTTGGCTTGCGAAGTGGGCAGTTTTCTCACCGAGGAAGATCGCTGTCGCCTGGCGGAGCGTTTACGTTACTTGGTTGGCGGCATGAATGAGTCGCCGCCGCTTGAAATCGCGAACATAGGGGATCGGAGTTAGATGAGCGTTACCAGAGGCGACCACGACCACAGCATTTCCCGGCCAAATGGCCTAGCCCGCGCCGCAGCGCTCTTCCTGGCCGCCGCAGGGGCGGCGCCCATGGCCCAGGCGAACACGTCGAACGGCTACAACCTGCCGATCGGCGTCACATCCCTCAGCCGGGAGATCTACGCCCTGCACATGGAAGTGTTCTGGGTCTGCGTCGCCATCGCCGTGGTGGTATTCGGAGTGATGATTTATGCGCTGGTGAAGTTTCGCCATTCGCAAGGCGCCATTGCCGACACCACGCTGGTGCATAGCACCAAGGTGGAAATCATCTGGACCATTATTCCGGTCATTATCTTGGTGGCGATGGCCATACCCGCCGCGCGAGTCATTCTGTTCATGGAGGATACGCGCAACTCCGAGCTGTCCATCCGGGTCACGGGCTATCAGTGGAAGTGGCAGTACCAGTACATGGACGCGGGCGAGGGAGTCAATTTCTTCTCGACGCTGGCGCGGGACTCGAATTTCGCGCGCCAGCTACATTCGGGCATCGACCCGAAGACGGTGCCCAATTATCTCCTGGAAGTGGACAAGCCCCTGGTCATCCCGAGCGGCACCAAGGTGCGCCTGCTGCTCACCTCCCAGGACGTGATTCATGCTTGGTGGGTGCCCGATTTCGGCGCCAAGCGCTCCGCCATCCCGGGATTCGTCAATGAATTGTGGTTCCGGGTCGATCCCGGCAAGGAAGGAATCTATCGGGGCCAGTGCGCCGCGCTCTGCGGCCGCGACCATGGGTTCATGCCCATCGTCGTCGATGTGCGCA
>JBARBX010000156.1:0-4610 GCA_049793535.1 Steroidobacteraceae bacterium
GTGTAGGTCGGACTGCGCACCAGCCCGGTGACCCCCAAGGCTCGAAGCAAACTGCGCACGCAGGTGGTCTTGCCCGCTCCCAGCTCCCCTTCGAGGTATAGCACCGCACCGGCGCCGCCGAATGCGGCGCCCCGCTGCGGGGCGCCCGGCAGCGCACGCGCAAGCGCCTGTCCCAGGAGTTCGGTTGCGCTGCTGCCGGCGAGGTTCAGGTCCATCCGAGGTACCCTACCCGAAAATGCGACTCAGACTCTCCTCAGTACGCCGTCAACGACATTTGAGTCTCGGGTGTTACGCCAACCTCCGCGATGCCGGCAAACTGAATTGGAACCGATACGTCGGCCGTGCCGGCATTCCTGATCACCGCGAAATGCAAGTGCGGTCCTGACGAGAATCCGGTGTTGCCGGAGTCGGCGATGTACTGCCCGCGCACCACATGCGCACCGATTCGCACGCGGATCGAATCCCAGCGCAGATGGGCGTAAATGCCGATCGTGCCGTCGTCGTGAAGAATCTCGATGACATTCGCCTGATCCATCATGACCGGGGCGGCGGCGCCGCGGAAAGAATCATGGCGCGCATTGATCACCGTGCCCTCGCGCGCTGCATACACGGGGGTCCCGTCCGGCAGCGCGATGTCCACCGCGTATTGACTGTCGGGAGTGGTATGGGTGATTCGGCTGGGGTAGGCCTGCGATATCACATAGGTCGAACCGACGTCGAAGGGCACGCGATAAGGGCGCGGCGGCCTGTGCACGGCGTCCGGCGATCCCAACGCGGCCCTCCAGGCGTATCCCAGACCTGCCTTGGCCGAACCTGTGTCCGCCTGCACCATGATCTGATGGGTTCCAGGCGCAAGCGTCGCCCGGTAGTTGGCGCCGGTGGGAACGGCGGTAATGCCGGACTGCTTGATCAAAATCTCGAAGGTAACGACGCAAAGACAACCGTTGGATGCGATTAGCTGCATCGATCCGGCTTGGTCGCTGCGCTCGACGGAGAGGTGTAGCGCGTCGTCTTCGTGACCGACACTGAACGAGTCACTGCGTGCATCCGCCGCAGGGGCCTGATCGGTGAACACCCATTGTCCGCTGGAATCGCGATACTTATAGGCGGTCTGAGCGCTCAGCAATCCGCTTGGGCCGAGAAGCACCAGTGCAACCAGCACGTGCCAGGCACCCCGGCTCAACCTCCGCACGCGGCCGCCATCGCCTGGCGGGCTGCTTCCCGTCTCGCGTCGCCGTCCTGATCCGACAAGTAGACGCGGTTGCCGTCGGCATCGCGGTCATAGAGCCGTCGCGCATCCTTCAGCGAATAGTAGCGGTTGCGAGCGCTGTCGCATTGAACCTGTGCCGTGCGGTCGGCTTGCGCCTTCTTGGCGTCTTCGACGGATTTTTGTTTATTTCGCTGGATTTCCTCGACCTTCAGGATCGCTTGCTCCTTGGCGATCCGCGCGGCCTCTGTCGGATTAGGACCCTCGACCTTGACCTCGGATTTCTGCTCCGTCCCCGTCTCGGGGTGGTCCGAATAGACCACGTGCCCTTGGGCATCGATGGATTTGTACACCTCGCCGGACCAACCCGGGCCGGCCGGGCATAGGATCAGACCGAGCACCGTTAACACGGCCCCGAAGCGAACAGCTTCCGGCGTCATCCTGGGGATTTGCACACGGCCTCCTACCCTAGGAATCTACTTCGGTACGGCGCGGTATAGCGGCGATTTTCGTCACAAAACGGGCAGCGCGATCCGCATCGGCCCTGTAGCCTTAATTCAATGGACCCCAGGACCTCCCCGAAGACCCTAATCGACCCGCCGGCTCTATTGGCCGACTTGCGGCGCTGGAGTTTGGAGCTAGGCTTCGCGCGGCTCGGGGTCGCACACATCGATTTGGCGCAGGACGAGGCGCATTTTCTCGACTGGTTGCGCGCGGGGTTCAACGGCGAGATGGCCTACATGTCGCGCCATGGAATCAAGCGCAGCCGCCCGGCGGAACTCCTGCCGGGAACGGTGAGCTGCATCAGCGTGCGCATGAATTACTGGCCCGGGGACGCCGCCGACGCCGAAGCCACCCTCGCAAACCGCCGCGTGGCTTATGTTTCTCGATACGCCTTGGGCCGGGACTATCACAAGCTCATGCGCGCGCGGCTGCAAAAGCTCTGCGACCGCATCCAAGGCGCGGTAGGACCCTTCGGTCATCGGGTATTCACCGACAGCGCGCCCGTCCTCGAGAAGGCCCTGGCGCGAAACGCCGGTTTGGGCTGGATTGGCAAGCACACCAACCTCATCGACCGCGATGCCGGGTCGTACTTCTTCCTGGGCGAGATTTATCTGGATCTGGTTCTGCCGGCCGATGAGCCCGCCAGCGCGCACTGCGGAACCTGCTCCGCCTGCATGCCCGCCTGTCCGACCGGCGCCATCGTCGCTCCTCATCGCCTCGATGCGAGGCGCTGCATCTCCTATCTCACCATCGAATTGGCCGGATCGATTCCGCTCGAGTTTCGCCCCGCGATCGGCAATCGGATCTACGGCTGCGATGACTGTCAATTGGCCTGCCCGTGGAACAAGTTTGCGCGTCCCAGCGCCGAGAAGGACTTCGCGCCGCGGCACGGCCTCGACCATGCGCAGCTAGCCGAGCTTTTCTCGTGGAGCGAGGCGGAGTTTCTCGATCGCACGCAAGGCAGCGCCATCCGCCGCATCGGCTACGAGCGATGGCTGCGCAACATCGCGGTCGCCCTCGGCAATGCGCCGCCTTCTCCTGAGGTGCTCGAGGCGTTGCGAAGCCGCGCGCAGCACCCCTCCGCCTTGGTGCGCGAGCACGTTGAGTGGGCACTCGCACAGCACCCTTCACTTGCGCAGCACCCTTCACTTGCGCAGCACCCTTCTGTGCAGCACCGCTCGCCTCAATAGCGGTCAATCACTCGCGCGCGAACATTGTCGGTCAAGCGATGCGAATTCAGCCGCGCCGCCGCCAACAAAACCAAGTCGCGCGCGCCCGGGCGAACCCTTCTCAAGTCAGCGGCCTCGCGAATGGCGAAATACTCGGGTGCAAACCCGAGCGCGCTCAGCGAGTCCATCCCCTGCCGCTCAAGCGCCTCGTAGTCTCGATCGCCCGCGTCGATTCGCGCCGCGACTTCGTGCAAGGTCGCGTACAGTCGCGGCGCGACGGCACGCTCTTCCTGCGTCAGATGCCGATGGGCGGTGGCCACCGCGAGTCCGTCGCCGTCCCGCCACACGGCGCAGCCCACGACTTCGACGGGCAGGAATAAATCGTCGACCATGCGGCGCACCATCACCAGCTGTTGAAAATCGCGCTCGCCGAACACCGCGACATCCGGCGTGAAGAGATTGAACAGTTTGACCAGCAGCGTGGCCGTCCGCGAGAAATGTTCCCGCCGCGCGGTTCCCTCGGGATCGTCGGCCAGGGTGGCCGGCTGCACCGCGGCCGCCAATTCCCGGCCGATGGGATACATCTCCTGCACGGGCGGGGCGAACAGTACTGAAGCGCCGATTCGTTGAGCCAGCTCGCGATCCGCCTCGACAGTGGGCGCCTCGCCATCCCCCGCACCGGGATCCAGGCTCACGACCACGTGATCCGCGTGCTCCTGCGCCTCGGCGACCAAGCTCATATGCCCCTTGTGCAAGGTACCCGCGGTGGGCACGAGCGCGACGCGTGCGCCGACGGCGCGCCACTGGCGTATCCGATCCCGCACCGAGGCGCCGCGAGTGAGAAATTCCATGCTCATCCCGCCGGCAACAAGCTGCTGCCGGCCGGATTGAAGAAATGACGGCCGCGCCGGGTCTTGACGATCTCGGCGAATAGCTGCTGATAGTCGCCGTCGTTGTTGACCGGGTCGATGGCCGCCGAATTCACGATCAGCAGCGGCGATGCGTCGTAGCTGTGGAAGAATCGAGCATAGGCCTGAGTGAGCTTGTCGAGATAGCCGCGCTCCATGTGCTGTTCGTAGCGAATACCGCGCCTCGCGATGCGCTCCATTAGTACATCGACCGGTGCCTGCAGGTACACCACGAGGTCAGGCTTGGGCGCATCGACCACCACTCTTTCATAGACACGCTCGTACAACGCGTACTCGGCATCATCCAGCGTCACCCGCGCAAACAGCCGGTCCTTCTCCAGCAGATAGTCCGCCACCCGTACGGCGCCGAACAGATCCTCCTGCCTGACGTCTTCGAGCTGGCGCGACCGCTGAAAGAGAAAAAACAATTGAGTCTGAAAGGCCGCCGCGCGCGGGTTCTTGTAGAAGCGCTCGAGAAACGGATTCTGATCCGCCTGTTCCAGCACGAGCTGGCCGCCGAGAGACTGCCCCAGGCGCCGCGCCAAACTGGTCTTGCCGACCCCGATGGGGCCTTCGACGACGATGAATCGGTGCGGTACTACGCCTGCCATTGAACGCTCTCGTGCTACTCCAGGACCGACATGCCGTCATCGCCGACGGTGCGCAACAGTTCCGACACCTTGCCGTGTCCGGGAATCGCAAGCGTGGGGGCGATGTCCGCCAGAGGATACAGGACGAAATTGCGGCTCGACACTCCAGGGTGCGGGAGCGTCAATCCGGGCTCGTCGATGGTCCCGCCCGGCATCCAAATCAGGTCCAGGT